>JAZRTH010000086.1:0-3339 GCA_045651945.1 Thermoguttaceae bacterium | reverse complement strand
GAGGAAGACCATCTTCGCGGGCTGCTCACGTTCCGGGAACTGATCTGTTCGCTGGGCAAGCCGGACATCAAGGTGTCCGACATCATGGAGCGAAACCTCATCACCATCAAGCCGACCGAAGACCGGGAAGAGGCGTCGATGCTTGTTGCCAAATACGACGTGCTGGCTCTGCCGGTGGTCGATGACGAATACCATCTAATCGGGATTATCACCCACGACGACGTCATGGACGTTGTTATTGACGAGGCGGAAGAAGACGCTCAGATCGCAGCCGGCGTTAGCCCCCTCGAAGGGGACTACCTGGACTCGCCGATTCACACGATCGTCTGGAAGCGCGGCATGTGGCTGGTGATTCTGTTTATCGGGGCGTTTTTAACCGCGTTTACGCTCAGCCACTATGATGAACAAGTTGAACTGAGCGGTCTGGATTGGCTTTTCATCTTCCTTCCCATGATTGTTTCCGCCGGCGGCAACTCCGGAAACCAGTCTGCAACGCTGGTAATTACGTCTTTAACCAACGGGTCGATTCACCCCAGCGACGTTATGCGAGTGTTTCGGCGCGAGATTCTAATCGGATTGTCCCTGGGCTGTATTCTGGGGCTTGTTGGAATCGGGTACTCTCTCGGGTTTTCGTGGATGAATAGCGAGCCGCCATGGTACGAGGTCTGCGTTATTCTACCGTCAACGTTGATTCTTGTCGTTCTGTGCGGTTCGATAATCGGGGCGATGCTGCCGCTGTTTTTCTCAAAAGTCGGGCTTGACCCGGCTTTAATGAGCAACCCGTTTGTCGCGGGAATTATTGACGTCATGGGAATTGTCATTTACCTTCACGTCGCGCTTTTCTTCCTGCCGTTGCTGCATTGATATGGAGTAATTAGTTGTTAGTTGTTAGTGGTTAGTACGCAAGCGCTCATCCCTATGCCCTATGCACTATACACTCCGAACTACAAAAACAGGCGCATTTATTTTCAATATGTTCTGTCAATATTCCCCCTAAAAACCTGTTTTTCCACAACGATATATTATTTTGAATAAAATTTTTAAAAAATATTCGTGGATTTTGGACGCAAATACTGGTAAAAGACTAAATAGATACTATAATATTACACATAGAGTATTGTAATAGGGTAATCCTGTACGATATATTCTATTAGCAGAAATTTCGTCTCTGACCAATGCGCGGGCAAACGCATTCCGGTCAGAGGTTTATAATATACCTTATTTAGGAAACCGACTCGGATGGCAAAACCGACTTGGGAACAGCTGATTGAAAACTTCCCGCGTACAAAGCTGATCGAAGACGCTCAGTGGGAATCGCTCAAGCAGGAATGGCAGGATACCGCAGACGAATCCGTTAAAACGGACGTCGACGCGTTTCTGCAGTTCCTTGTGGATAAAGGCGCTATTACGCCTTGGCACATGGAAAATCTGCTTTCAGGGAAGTACAAAGGCTTTTTCCTGGGGTCGTACAAACTTCTTAAACACATTGGCGCAGGCGGAATGAGCAGCGTCTATCTGGGCGAACACATCATGATGGGGCGACAGGTCGCCATCAAGATTTTGCCTCGCAGCCGAGTCAGCTCCGATACCAGCTATCTTCAGCGCTTTATGCAGGAAGCGCAGGCGGCGGCTTCGCTTAACCATCCCAATATTGTAACAGCGTACGACATCGACAACGAAAACGGAATCTACTATTTCGTTATGGAATACGTCGATGGAAAAGACCTCAACGGGATTGTCAAGTCAGACGGTCCGTTGGATTACGCTGTCGCGGCAGACTACATCTGTCAGGCGGCATGCGGTCTGGAGCACGCTCACGAACGCGGGTTGATTCACCGTGACATGAAGCCCGCCAACCTGCTGGTCGATCCCAACGGAACGGTTAAAATCCTCGACATGGGCTTGGCTCTGTTTTCCGAATCCGACCGCGCCAGTTTGACTTTGGCGTACGACGAAAACGTCTTGGGAACGGCAGACTATCTCGCCCCGGAACAGGCGCGCAACTCTCATACGGTAGACGCTCGCGCAGATATTTACTCCCTCGGCTGTACGCTGTATTTCCTTTTGACGGGTCATCCGCCCTTCACCGAAGGAACGCTGCCGCAAAGAATTTTGGCTCATCAGCAAAAGAATCCGCCAGAGATTACCGTTGACCGTCCAGACTGTCCGGCGGATTTAATCGCCATCTGTAAAAAGATGATGATGAAAAAGGCGGATCAGCGCCAGCAGAGCATGCTGGAAGTTCAGGGTAACTTGACGGACTGGCTTTTAGTTCATGGATATTTGCCCAATAACGAATCCATGGACAACATCGTTCGAGCGCGCAATCGTTTGGACGAGTTACAGCGTTTTATCGAAAACCCGTCAGACTCGTCTGCCAGTTCCAGTTCGGGCGATTCCGTCGTCAATCTGGATTTCGGCTTTGGAAGCGGCGCGTCCGGCTCCGGCAGTAAAAGCCCAATCGGTCACACGGGCGAGAAAAAGAAAGGCGGCTCTTCTTCCAGCAACAACAAAAAGAAGGCGGGGCTTTTTGCAGGGTTCTTTGCTCCGGGGAAAAAGCCCAAGCCTGGATCTGGTCGCAAACTCGGCAAACCGTCAACGGAAGATTCCAGCGTCGTTTCAGACGAACTGGATCCCAACGCGTCTTCGTCGTCAACAAAATCGTCTGACCTGTCGGCTTTGGTTGCCATGGCAGACGCTATCGAAGAACCCGGCGCCAAGGAAAACTTCGCGGCGTTCTTAAACAAGACGGCGCAGGCTCACGAGCAAGCGGCACAGGCTCAAGCAAACAAACCCGCTCCAGCGCCAGAAACGCCAAGTCCAAAACCCGCGCAAAAACCGGCTCAAAACGTTGTCAACGGACGTCCAGAACCGTCTCCTATTGCCGTTAAGAAAACCCCGGCGGCGCCAGCTGGCAGTCAGGAAAAGCCCACGGCTGCGGAAAAGCTGTCTTCAGCTCCAACCGCCGTTGGACAGAAAGCCGCGCCCAAAGTTCAACAGCCTGTTAAACCGCAGCAGCCCGCTAAAGCGCCGGTTAATAAAGTTCCGGTCAGCAAAGCGCCACAAACCAACGCTGCGCCCAAACCCGCCCCCAGACCTGCTAACGCTGACAGTAAACAGGAAATCTCCGCTTCCAAGTCTGGAATTTCAAAGTCAGGAACGGTCAAACCTGTCACGTCCAAACCGGGCGACAAGAAACCTCATCGTCCTGTCAAGCGCCAAAAACAACAAGCGTCATCAAAAATGACAATTATTATCGGCGTCGTTTGCGCTGTCGCCGCGGCTGTTATCGGCGTCGTTCTGTTCTTTGTATTAAACAAGTAATATGCCGCTTAACGT
>JAZRTH010000085.1:0-2666 GCA_045651945.1 Thermoguttaceae bacterium | reverse complement strand
AGAGTTCTTCCATCTGCGAATAGAGCTGCCACAGACACGCGAGCTTCTCCGGTGTGAAAGCGAGACGTCTGAAGAAGCCAAACCAAAAATCGAATTCGCTAAAGCCAATAACAGCGTATTGAGAATAGTAATATTTTTCTGGTATTGTTTTGCAAAGCAAATCTTTTGGCGTTTGGACGAAGGCTTCCAAAATCGACAAAAGCGTCTGATCGAAATCGGGCTGTTTATTGACCTGTCGGGCAATGACGGAAAAGCAGAAAAAGGGAAACTGGATTTTCCCCGGCTGGGGATTGAAATCGGCGCCGTAAAACGGAGCGAGTTCTTTTCGCTTTTTGTCGCTGGCGCTATTCCAGCCGATAATCGCCAACGCGGCAAGCCCTTCCAGAATGTTAAAGGAACGCTTTTCAAAAAACGAGTCCCACAGTTCGGGCGCCGCCCGGTCGGCATCCGGATTTTTAACATAATAATGCCGAATATAGTATTGGGCTTCTTTCGCTTCCATAGCGCCGATGGTTGTAATCGTTTTGGCGTCCTGCCAATTGACGTATGTAATCTCGTCGGATTTATGCTCTGAAATGAAACCGTCCAGCTGACGAATCAATTCCATAGCGTTGGCGGCGTTTTTCGGAACGAAGCTGTCTAAGCAGAACTCCGGCTTAGCGGGAGGAATTGGCAGAGAATAGTCGATCGTCGGGTCGTACAAGCCGAACCCGTTTTGCTCCGTCCAGAGAACGGCGCTTTTGTCTTCCTCTGTTTGGGAATCGAATTTTTTGATGATCTTGTTTGCCAGTTCCTGAACGGAAGCGGATTTCGCTTTGAGCAGACTTTTCACTTTGGTTAGTTCGTCGTCAGTCAGATTTTCCAGCTGAATGATTAGCTTCAGCGCTTCCTCTTTAACGGACGGAGTTCTGTCTGACAGGAAATCGAAAATCGAATTTCGAATCGCGTCGGTTCGCGGAAAGGTTTTGTAACGTTCCAGATCCTCTTTGTATACCTTCCGGTTATAATAGGGATCCGTCGCGTCCGGGTCAGGCGTGGGCGCGAAGAATCACAAAACAGTACTGATAAACCACGTCTTGGAAAAGCTGCAGGCTTTGAGCTGAACAGCCAACTTCGACAAATCTTCCAGTTCCTCTTTTTCCCAAATAGATTTGACGCAGGTCCTCAGCTCTTCAAACAGAAGCGCCTGGCTGACGGACAGTTCCATTTCAGGAAAGACGGGATGAAACGCGGAGACGGATTTGGCGGGAAAACGGTCAAAGAGTTTACGCAGCCGCCAGTAGATTTCCCGGGCTTCTTGAACCCCCTCGTCGTCATCGGGGAACGCAGAGTATTGAATTCTATCCAGAAGCAAGTTGGTTAAAACCGGCTCTGGTACGCACCGATCAAGCTGGTCGAGAATCCAGATGGGGTCGATGGGCAACTTGATCTGTTTGAGCATGTACGCCGCCGTTGCTTTGACGGGAAACGTTTCGTCGTCGGACTCGATAATCTCCATGCAGCTTTGAACTGCGACAACCGCGTCCTTTGCCGCCAGCGCCGACAGCGCCAGATACCGGCTGACAGGGTTGTTCTTTTGACTTTTCGTCATCTTGATATGGGACGAACAATATTCAAAGCGACCATCGGGAGCGGTTTTTGTTATTTCGCGCGGTAGCGCGGACTGGCTCCCCGCCACGGGGTTGTCCAGAAAATGAACGAATTCCTTGAACTGCTTTTTAAGCGTTTCCGGACGAGCGGCGGCTTCCTGCCCGGTTCCGGTTCCAGACCAGCCAATCCAGCATAAAAACGCGCGCGTTACCGACGAGAATCGAATCAGGTTGTGCTTGTCGATGAAATGAACCATGTAACGAAACGCGTCGAAGGTTCCCTGATCGCAGGACTCTGCGATGTTTTGTCGGATTCCTTCCTCAAGTTTAAGCGACAGCATATAGTCGGAAATCCACGTCAGGGCGTCTGGATTGACGGTTTGAAAACAGGCGAGAATCGCGCTGTTGGTCAGATCCTTGTTTCCCTCGTAGAAGGCGTCGTGAATGTACTGGCAGACGAACGGGTCGCGGCGGTCAAGAGCGTCGGCAATCCAGAAGTCAATAAACGGATTAACGCAGGCGAGTTGAAGCAATGGGTCTTTTTCCTCGTCTTCATCCCCGCCTGATACGCCGAGATAAAGAGACTTCTCCAGAGTCAAGGGACTGTCCAGCAGTTTGAAACAGTAGTCAATCAGCCGGGCGACGTCGTCTGCGTACAGCGTTTTATCGTACGAAGTTCTAAACGTTCTTCTGTACAGCCCGGACTGCCACGGCGTTCTGAAAAGAATCTCAACCGACCGCGGCAAAACCGCTTGAAAGGATTCTGGAAACGCCGACCAGAACGGACAGCCCGGCTTGGCAAGCTGTTCGAGAACCTCTTCCTGACAGAGAATCGGTTTCACCTCTTGCCGATCGATCCCCTGCTCTTTCCACGCATCTTCCAGCTCCGACTTGTCTTCGGAAAACGCGGTGTCGGAAATCCATTCCCACGCCGCCGCGTCGAATAAATCCCGCCAAACGCCGGGAGACAGTAGCGTTCGTTTCTGCAAAAAGATATTGAGTTTTTCCTGTATATCGTTGTCGAAGTTGTGAATGTCGAAGTTGTTCATGACGAATCAAACGGGTAAAGGGGATTTC
>JAZRTH010000084.1:0-13268 GCA_045651945.1 Thermoguttaceae bacterium | reverse complement strand
TGTCCAAAACAGACGCCCCGTCTGGCTGGCGTACCGTTCCAGATTGGCAAGCTCGTTTTGAACCGCAGGTGGAATCATCGGCAGCCCGATAATCTGGCTGTGAACGTGTTCCAAAGAAGCGCCGGCGACGATTCCCTGATTCTTAAACAGCTGGACGTATTGACATGATTTGTCTTCGTAAAAAGAACGAACCTTGAAGGCGTAAAAGCGAGTCAGACGCTTCCACTGTTCTTCTCCCAGCAAAGCGCAGCGTTTGTCGTGCCGCGGCGATTCGATGATAACTTCGTGACGACCGCAAGCCGCTTGACGCGTCATATTGTAAAAAGAATCCGACCCTGCAGAAAGCTGAAATTCCAGTTCGCTCCATGGAAGACAAGGCGAAACCGCCGGGTATCGATTGGGAACGCATCGCAGCGCCCAATCGTTTGTTTCCGGATAGCAGACGACGTCCGTTGCAGACGGCGTTTGCTCTTCGTTTCCCTTGCAAAACGGACACGCTGTCGTTTGAGCGTTACAGGAATTGCTGAACGGTCGATGAGCGCGTTCTCCTGCGAAGATTACGCCCTTTCGGGAAAGCGGATCGATACGGAATTCTGACATGATCTGTAGATATCAGGCATTAGGCAGCAGGGACTTTTATCTACTGCCTCTTGCCTACTGCCTACTGTCTCTTTCATCTAGTTTTTATATTCCAGCGTTCCAATCATTTGTAGATCGGTTTCGCCGACGACTTCCGTGTTCGTACCGTCTAACGTGAACATGAATATCAACTGCTGAGAAGTCTTTGCACCCTTGAGCATATAGTATTCCCATTGAGTGCCGTCTGACGTATCGGCGGCGACGACCTGAAAGACGTTGATTTTTGAAGGCGACATTTCCTCGTTATAAGCGACAATTTTACGAGTTTTTTCGTTTTCCTCCATAACGGCTTCTTCGACTTCTTTCTTGAATCCTTCCAGAGTCATGTTTTTTGTAACTTCCGGATTGTTTGTTTTGTTGATAACGCACTGGGCAATATATTCTCCCTCATGCATGAACCGGAAAATAACCTGATTGGGTTCATTTCTAAAGATGCACCATCTGCGATCGTGGAACATGGTCCAGGTTCCGTCCAAAGAGGTGAAATGGATTAGCAACAGTTCATCTGTAGGTTCGGTCCACTGTTCCGCAGCCAGTTTAGCGTCGTCGGCGGCTGTTGCGGGGGTAATAGTAAGTTGAACTCGCGTTTCAATCGCCAGATCCGGAGTAATAGGACCTGATCGGCGTTCTTCGTTTGTAACCATTCCCGCCCAAATAATGCGATTGGTTTTCAGACTGTAATAATACTTCAATTTGAAATTGATAATCGTTTTAACGCCATCGGTTTCGCCGGTTGCCAATCCTTGAGCGTCGATAATTGCAGTGCTGCCCTTGACGTCGGTCAAAACCTGTTCAACCTGCGCCTGAGATAATAAATCCAACTGCAGCAGCGCTCCAAGCGATTCTTCGTCAATTGACCACGTTTCCCCAATTGCAACCGGTTGAGTCGGCAACAGGGTTTCCAGCGTCAAACTGGGAGCCATAACTTCCAAGGCGTCCAGTTCGTCCTGATTCATGCAGTACGTTTTATGGAAGAAAATAACGCTTGCACCCTCGGCGTCGACGTTAAGCATCTTTTTTTCCGCCGGGATCGAAATCGTATTGGTTTCTCCGTCTACTGATCGTTCGACCGAGATGGTTTGATAATTACGAATAGCCTGGATGCTGAACGTGTTGTCTTCCTCTCCTGTTTTAATGGTTTTTTCGTTATATTGGAGTTTAGTCAACGCTTTAACCGGATAAACGTCCATTTCAACAGTCGTTCCATTTGCCGCTTTGATGGCTTCTTTTTTCGGCTTTTTCGATCCAGCGGGAAGTTTATCGCTGTTTTCCGCAGACGGAACCATTAACTTGCCTTGAATGTCTTGCTGATAGCTGATTTTGTCCATTGATCCGGCAGTTCGACCCGATTTGAGAACGTACTTCTGACCAGAAGCCGCCGTTTGAGCTGGTCTTGTCTGCTGACCGCCAGCCGCCGTTTGAGCATTTGCCGAGGCGCTGAAAAATAATAATGCTGCGATAAGCATTATCGCGTAATAAGTTTGAGTGAGTTTCATGTTTTATAATTAAGATGTTAAAGGATTAAAAGGTTTTTTCAAACCAATCTGCAAGGTCTGAAGAAACTATTTTGACAGTATTGATATTATCGGATATTCTAATATGATGGATTAGAGAAAATATGATAAATTTGATAAATTAGAGCAATATGTTTGAGAGGGTTTCTTGTCTTCCCTTCCTCCCTATAATTATTTTGCGGTTAATAATTTGCGCTCTTTTCCCTTAAATATAAGATGAATAAAATTCCTGAAGAAAGAATTCAACGGTTAAACCATTGTTTCCCAAATCCAGGCGGGAAATATATACTGTATTGGATGGACGCTTCACTGCGTCAGCGGAATAACAGCGCGCTGGAATACGCAATCCAATTGGGCGGAGAGTATAAAAAAGGCGTTGTTGTTCTGTACTGTCTTCATACAAAAGGAAGACTCAGTTCTCGGCGTCGGGCGAGATTTGCGCTGGAATCGCTTCGGGAGTTGGAAAAGACCTTGGCGGCTCGCGGCATTCAGCTGGCGGTCGTTTACGGGACGCCGCAGGAACTGGTTCCCTCATTTTGCGTTTCTGTCTGCGCTCTGGTCATGGACTGCGCCTACTTGAGAGAAGATCGAATTGTTCGTAACGAAATTGCCAGAAATGTATTATGCGCCTGCATTCAGGTTGAGGACAACGTCGTTGTTCCCGTTGAGACGGTCAGCCCTCACGCAGATTATTCCGCCAAGTCGTTTCGGCCGAAACTGGCGGCGAATCTGGACCGCTTTTTGACCCTGCCAGACAGGAACGTTCCAGCTGTTTCGACGCTTAACGTCAATTTGATGAAACTCGATCTGTTAAACTTCGACCGTATTGAGGAACAACTGACGTTTCCCTACGACGTTTCCCCTGCTGAAGAATTTCCCGGCGGCGAGACAATGGCGGAAAAACGCTGGCGACGTTTCCTGAAATACAGTCTGGCGCGATACGATCAGCGTCGAGACCCGTCCGCATGTGCAACGTCCGCTTTGAGTCCGTACCTGTCTTTTGGATGTATTTCTCCAGTACAGATTTTAATTCAGCTGCGCGAAATACTCAAAGACGATTTTCTGATAAGCTGCTCGGACGAACAACGAGAGCTGCTTCCGTCAAACATTGCCGCGTTTGAAGACGAAATACTTACGCGCCGGGAAATCGCGATTAATTATGTATGGTATACGCCTCAATACGATACGTTTGAAGGTCTGCCGCGGTGGGCGCAAAGAACGCTCGAACTGCGCTCCGTCGACGATCGGGAATACATTTTCTCGTTCAGCGAAATGAAAAGCGGCAAGACATGCGACTGGTATTGGAATCAGACTCAATTGGAACTGGTAAAGTTTGGCTGGACGCCTCCGCATACGAGAATGTATTGGGGCAAACAGCCGTTATTGTGGACGCGAGAACCCGCAGATGCGTTTAGATTCGCTTTGCGCCTGAACGACATTTATCAGCTGGACGGCTGCTCTCCCGGCGGGTATGCAGGCGTGGGCTGGTGTTACGGTCTGCATGACTTGCCGTTCCACGCCAGACCCATCTGGGGGTATATTCGTCCCATGACGCGACACCCAAAACAGACGACGAATATTTCGGATTGTCAGTCAACCAGATTGCGCGACTAATGCAATGACTATTTTCCCGACGAAATCCTGTATACGGCGGCGCAGCCCTGCGTTTCTTCCAGACGGATTTCTATCCAGTTCAGCGTCGTTTCGGAAGAAAGCCGCTCCAAAAGACGCTCAGCGATTGTCTGGGCGAGCAGTTCCGCCGTGGCGTTGACTATGTTCAGAATGACGCAATGCTCCGCCGGAATCGACCAAAACAGCGGCGTCCCGTCTGGCTGAGTATACGATATCTCTATTTGAGAACCGTTTCTTTTGATAGAAAAATCTTTGTTATTTCCAGGAAGCAGAAGGCGTTCGCGCCACGGCTGCAAGATAGACTTCAACGCCTCGCTGACTGCCAAAAAGTCGACGGCGTATCCAGCTTTATTGAGCGGCGCGTCCAAAATCGCTTCAACGCGAAAATTATGTCCGTGAAGCGGTTCGCAAAAACCGTTCTCAAATACGATAAAATGGCTGGCGGAAAAATACTCGCCAGAACAACTGATTCTCATGGGCGGTAGTACGGGGTTATAAATAATTGACAGGGGAAATTGTATTTATTTCCTTCTCTATTTTATTCTATTTTTACAAAAATTACGTATTTTCCAGAAATCTCTCTGGTATAAGCCTTGATTTTTTGGTATAATTGGGTATAATTCAATGTAAAAGTAATGTAAAACTTTTGTAAAGGCGTTGTAAAAAACTGCCGATTAATAATAAATAAAAATTTACTGATAGCAGCGTCCGAGCTAACGTCTCGCTTTGAATGGACGCTTGCTATCATTCCTATTGTACTATAAAAATTATGGAAATCAATAACGATACGAATAATAATTCCGAAATTACGCAAGAAAGTCAAAAACCGGGGCTGTGGAGCGTCAGTTTTTTTGCGATGCTTCTGACTCAGTTTTTGGGCGCGTTCAACGACAACATGTTCCGGTTCCTGATGATTCCCATTGGCATTTTTGCCTTGCAGGATTATCTTTGCGGGCTGGAAGCCCTTCCGTCCTGGGCGGGATACGTTGGAATTACCAGCTCCGAACCTCAAGCGCTTCAGGAACTGGCTCAAAAAGCGATTTTATTCATCGGAGCGGAACTGTTTTTGATTCCCTTCGTTTTGATGGTTGGTCCCGCCGGTTTTTTGAGCGACCGGTTCCGCAAAGATCAGGTGATGGTCGGAACGAAGATCGCTGAAATCGCGATTATGGGACTGGGCGTTCTGGCTCTGATGACTGGAAACGTCGTCTTTCTGCTTGTCGTCCTGTTTTTTATGGGAACGCAGTCGACGCTGTTCAGCCCGGCAAAATACGGGAGCATTCCGGAAATGGTTCATCCGGAACAGATTCCAACGGCTAACGGTCTTGTCTCCATGACGACCATGGCAGCGTGCATTTTCGGTACGGTTTGCGGAGGAATTCTGTTTGAATTGACGTCTGTCATTGATAAATCAGGAGCGATTCCAACCTGCGCTGCGCCGGGACAAAGCCGCGTCTGGATTTCCGCCTGCGCGCTTCTGGGAACCGCTCTTTTGGGACTGCTTGCCAGCCTGTTTATTAAACCGCTCAAAAGGGGAAATCCGGAAGTCAAATACCCGTACAATCCCTTGGCGGGCGTCGCATCCGACATGAAATTTTTGTATTCCTGGAGAGCGATTTGGGCGGTAACGTTCGCCAGCGCTTTCTACTGGGGAATTGCCGCGCTGCTTCAGCTCAACATAGACAAATACATTTTCCCGGAATTCGCGTCGATGGACAACCGATTCGCCGCCAACCTTTGCATGGGCTTGATGACAATCGGAATTGCAGTCGGAGCCGTATTGGCTGGCGTGATTTCCCGCGGAAAGATCACCATGAAACTGCCGACGTATGCCGTTTTGGGGTTGTCGATTGGCTGCATCGCTCTGTGCTTCGCTCCGGGCGCTGACGCGAATGGCTATTATTATTCGTTGGGGCTTTTGGCGCTCTTGGGCATCTTTGCCGGTATGTACGACATCCCGCTGATGTCATTCATTCAAGATCGCTCTCCGGCAGAACATCGCGGTCGCATTATCGCCTCGAGCAACTTTATCAGCAACACCGCCATGCTTTTGGCGCCGATCGTCTTTTTCATCATGACGGTTTATCTTGGTCAGACGGCGCGCTCCGTCTGGTTTTGGTGTGGAATTGCATGCTTGCCGGTATTTGCTATTCTTTTCTTCTTCGCTTATTTGAAAGAGTGCGCTTACGCGATCTTTTGGGTTTACTTTCATCTTCGATACAAAATTGAAATTGTTGGAGAAGAAAACATTCCCAAAAACCGACCGATTTTGTACGTCTGCAACCATCTCAGCTTTCTGGACGGTCCGTTGGGCGAAATGTTCTGGCCCGGTTCTCCCCGCATGCTGATGTGGTCAGCATTTACAAAAGGACCTTTCAAACACTATTTGACAGTTGACCTCTACCATGCCATTCCCGTCAGTTCTGGTCGAGAGGCTTTTTATGCAGTCAAAGAAGCCAGGAAAGCTCTGCAAGATGGCGAAAATGTAGGAATTTTTCCCGAAGGCGGAATTTCCCGATGGGCTGTACTGCAGCCATTCCAAGCTGGAGCCGTTAAAATACTTAAAGATACAAACGCCGTAGTTGTCCCAGTTTACATTGGCGGGTTGTGGGGTAGCGTATTTAGCTATTTTGGGCAAAAATTCTTCTGGAAATTGCCAAGTTTTTCTCGAAAACGGATTACAATATTATATGGAAAACCAATGGAAAATGTTTCTAATCGTTTCCAGCTTTATCAGACGATAAAGATATTGGAGAACCGTTGGTTCGAAATGGAACACGAGCGGGAAGTCGCTCTATTTAATGCAACTCACCCCAATCGTTGCGAAAATAACCAATCCATATAATTTATAATGATTCCGGTACGTAAATTTATAAGAACATGCCATCAGCAGGCAGGGATTCTCAAAATAGCCGATTCCAGCGGAAAAGAGTTGACGGGACGAAGGGTCTTAATGGGAGCGTTCGTCTTTCGTCATTTTTTTCATAGAGCGATATTGGCTCCAGACGAAAAATTTGTCGGCGTTCTGCTCCCTCCCAACGTTATAACGACTATTGTCAACGCGGCGCTGGCTCTCGATAAACGCGTAGCCGTCAATCTGAATTACACCGTCTCAAACGATATTATGAACAAGTGCATTGAGACGGCGGGAATAAAGCATATTATTACAAGCCGTAAAGTTCTCGATAAACTAAACTATCACGACCTGAAAGCTGAACTGGTTGTACTGGAAGACGTTGCTGACCAAATTTCCAAGGGCGACAAAATCAAGGGCGCTATCGAGGCGTATTGTCCGTGCTGGTTTGTCGACTGGCTTTTAGGACTTAAAAACATCTCCCCCGACGACCTGTTAACGATTATTTTTACATCCGGTTCAACGGGCGTTCCGAAAGGAGTCATGCTTACTCATGACAATATCGGTTCCAACATAGAGATGTTCATGAATCTGGAACGAATCGGCTGGCCGGACGTATTCATGGGCGTCCTGCCGACGTTCCACGCCTTCGGGTTTATCTGCAATATTTGGGTTGTTTTAACCACAAAAGTTCGAGCGGTGTATCATTATTCGCCGTTAGAGCCAAAGGTAATTGGCAAACTGGTCAAAAAGTACCAGTGTACCGTTATCATTGCCACGCCGACGTTCTACAGAATGTACATTCGCAAATGCGAGCCGGACGATTTAAAGTCTATCGAAATTCCCGTCGCCGGCGGAGAACACATGCCCATTGACGTCATGGACGCCTACGAAGCCAAGTTCGGCGCCCGACCGCTGGAAGGGTTTGGAGCGACGGAATGTCCGCCGGTTGTTTGCGCCAACATTCTGGAACGCCGCCGAGTTCATAAAGACGAAATACTCCGAAAGGACGGGTCAATTGGTCTGCCGGTGCCCGGCGTTCTGGTAGAAATTCGCGACATCGACACTGGCAAAGTTCTCGGCGCCAACGAAGTGGGCATGATGTGGGTTCGCGGTCGTAACGTCATGAAGGGATACCTCAACATGCCGGAAAAGACCAAAGAAGTTCTCGTTGACGGCTGGTACTGTACAGGCGACCTGGCAAAAATCGACGAAGACGGGTTTATCTACATCACCGGACGACTGAGCCGTTTCTCCAAAATTGGCGGCGAGATGGTTCCTCACGAGGGAATCGAAAAGGCGATTGGAGACATCATCGGCATCACGCCGGACGAACCGCTGAGCGTTGTTGTTTCGTCCATTCCCAGTGACAAAAAGGGCGAAAAAGTTATTGTCATGTACACGGACTTGAAAGGCAAAACGCCGGAAGAAATTGTTTCCGCAATGCACGATAACAACATTCCGCCAATCTGGATTCCGTCAATTGACGCCTTTGTTCACGTTGAAAAGATTCCGATTCTCGGAACGGGGAAACTGGATATTCAGGGCGCAAAGAATCTGGCTCTAAAGGTTATGAATGACGAAAACTGATTCTATTAAAAATAATAAAAGCCGATGGATGAACCATCGGCTTTTTGCTTTACTATTCGAGATTGCTTAGTTTTCGGACGCCTGGCGTTTGAGGACTTCCAGAACAATATGAGCCAGTTTGGGAGCCGCGGCGTTTGCCGTTTCTACAATCTCTTCAATATTGACCGGCTTGAGCGCGTCTGCCAAACCCATGTCTGTAATGACGACCAGCCCCAAAACTTTCATGCCGGAATGAACGGCGACAATCACTTCAGGAACCGTTGACATGCCGACGACGTCTGCGCCGATGGCTTTTAGGAATCGATATTCAGCGCGGGTTTCCAGACACGGACCGGAAAGAGCGACGTAAACGCCGCGGTGAGCGGTAATGCCGCCGTCCTGAGCAATTTGCAGCGCTTGAGAAATGAGTTCCTGACTGTACGGCTCGACCATGTCCGGCCAACGCGGACCCAGAGAATCGTCGTTGACGCCAATAAGCGGGTTGCTTCCCATGAGATTGATATGGTCGTCAACAATAATAATGTCTCCGCGGCGGTGCATGGGGTTTAATCCGCCAGCGGCGGCGGAAACAATAAGCGTATCAGCGCCCAACGCTTTCATGACGCGAACCGGAAACGTAATCTGCTGCATGGAATAGCCTTCGTAATAATGGAATCGACCTTCCATGGCAACGACGTCCATGCCGTTGATTTTACCGCAGATGAGTTTACCCGCGTGCAAATCCACCGTTGAGGTTGGAAAATGCGGGATGTCTTCGTAATCAATTACCGCTTCCTGGACGATGTTTTCTGCAACTCCGCCCAGACCCGTGCCGAGAATAACGCCGACTTTTGGCGTTCCTGTCCATCGAGTTCGGATAAATTCAAGCGCTTCGTTAACTTCCTGTTTAATGTGTAACATTTTGCAAGTAGGGATTAGTGGTTTGATGTATGCGGTTATTCATGACAAGACGTTTTCATCTTGATTGTGCAAGACAAAGCGCTTGTCGCGTTCTTGTTTTTCAATAATCTTCGTCTTCGTATCGATCGTCGCCAATGAGATTTTCATCGTAGACAGACGGGTCTTCTTCAATCATCTCATCGTCTTCCGGGAGATCTTCTACAGAGCTGCTGCGAAGGATGGAGCCGTCCACTTTTTTATCTGCTTTTTTCTCCGTCTTTTTAGCGGCTTTCTTTTCGATCTTTTTATCGCGCTTTTTGTCGAGCTTCATGCCGGTTGGATTAAGCAGGTCTGCTTCGTCCTCTTCGTCTCGGACGTAAGGAGTTGTTTCTTCCGGTTCTTCTTCTTCGTCATCGACCAAAAACTGACCAAAACGCTCAAGTTGCGTGGCTTCGTCAAGATCTTCGTCATCGTCGTCGCGATTAAAATCGGCGTTGTTGAAGTCTTCGTCGAAATCTTCCTCAAAGGTGTCGTCGAAATCTTCATCAAAATCGTCGTCAAAGTCTTCGTCGAACTCATCGTAGTTCCGAAACCCGCCAGGAAAGTTGTTGCTCATAGGAAAATGAAAGTCTATGTGGTTAAATGCAGTGAAAACAGTTAAATGCGAAAAGCAAACAGGACAGAAGATAAACTCGCTGACGTTTCAATTTGCTTCCGCATCCTCAAACTTTTTTATATTTTACTTCAAAGCGTTCATATTGCAACAACTTTTTAAAATTTTTTTGCCAAAAAGTCGATTATTTCCATCCGTTTTACATAAAAACGAGCATATTCAGTTTAAAAAAGTTCTTTATTTCCTCTAAATTCTAATAATGCCCATTTGTTATAATAAAATCTAACTATCGTTTTTGAAATGCCAGCGTCCATTTTCCAATGATTATTGATTCCCAATAGTCCTTTTTTCCCTGTCAATTTTTTCTTATTATTTCTTTCAATTTTCAAAAATTTTCGCGTCATGGCTGGACTTTTTTGTAAAAAAGCGCTACAATGTATGTATATTTATTGTAAATGGAAATGATTCAGGCGATTTCAAAAATTGTTTTTTCACTAGCAGTTTATTTTATATTCAAAACGGTTAACTGACGTAATTGAAATAGTCTGGCTTTCCCTGAGTTGTTTTGTCTGAAACCATCCGTTTTGGGCGCCTTGCCTATAACCGTTCGTTCGATATGAGATATTTTTTATCATTTTTGTTTCTGCTGTTACCCGCCGTTGTATTTGCTGCGGACGAAGCGTCCGAAAAACAATCGACGCAATACAGTCAGGAACGTCAATTCAACGTAGCGCAGAAAACTCAGATTGACGGATTCTACGATAACGCCTTGAAACTCTGGAATGAATTTCTTGAAAAATATCCTCAATCGACAATGGCTCTTGAGGTAAAATACAATCGCGGTTTGTGCGAATATGAGCTTCAAAAATTTGAAGACGCCAAACGCGATCTGGATGAAGTTCTCAATTCCGGCGCTGCCGTTAATAAAAAGGCAGAAGCTCTTCTGTTTTGCGGTCTGAGCGCTCAACGTCTGGCAGAAAAGAATCCTGCTTTGGCGCAGGAAGCCAAAAATCGTCTGGAAACGTTGATCAAGGAATTTCCCAATTCGGAATACGTTCTTTACGCCAAGTTCAATCTCGCGAAAGTTTATGAACAGTTAAACGCTCCAAACGAGGCGAAAAAACTGTATATCGAGATTTGGCAAAAGTCTCCTAAAAGCGATTTCGCTCCCGAGGCGTATTTGCAAACCGGATACATTTTGTTCAATCAAAAATCGTACAGTCAATGCGCTCGATTGGCAATGGAGTTTTCAAAAAGATGGAATATGCAACCAGAAGTTTATTCTGCTGCGGTTCTGGCAGGAGACGCTTTGTACAGTTCCGGATATTATGATCAGGCAGAAAAGCAGTACGCATTTGCAAGCAATCCCGCCTCAAAAGGAATTGACAAGTTTGATCAAATGGATTACGCCATGTACAATCGCGGCGCCTGTCTGTTACAGCTTCGTAAATTCGACGAATCAGCAAAACAGTTCTCGGAGGTAATAACCCGATTTCCCAAGTCAGATTACGTCCCGGCTGCAACGCTTGCCTGCGGCGATGCGTACTGGAAAAGCAAAAACGTTCAAAAAGCGAAAGAGTTTTTGCTCAAGGCGGCGGAATTTGAAGAATTCAGTCCAAAAGCGAATTTGATTCTGGCGGAAGTCTATTTTAAGGAAAACGATATTGACAATGCAATAAAGCGAATTGATCTGACTCCTGAATCTCAATTTAAATGCCTTCCTACAGAATCGGAAACCCAGCAAAGCGCGGTACGTCAGGCCTGTGTGCTCAGAGCTCATATTTTAAGTCGGTCGGACGACGACAAACGACTTCAAACCTGCGTCAAACTGTGCGACCAAATTGCGCTTCAGTGGCCAGACAATCCTTCCGCTCCCTGGGTTACATTGTTAGCGGCTCAGACGGAGTTCCGGCTTCATAATTACGATAACGCTATTGAATTGTGCCGTAGAATTCAAACTCAGTGGAAAGATTCTTTACAGAAACTGGAATCTCAAATACTGGAAGCCAACAGCCTTGTTCAAACTCAAAAGTACAAAGAAGCGGGAAACATTTACTTTTTGCTGTATAAAAACAATCCTGCTGACGTCCGACGATTCGAATGGCTTGTTTTGACCTGTAAAATGCTTGACATGTATCAACAATACGACAGCATTTACAAATATCTTCCCAAAGAGATTCCGTATATTCAGTCAAAGGAACTTCGTCCTGAAGCGTTGTATCTTTCGGGAAAAGCCGCCTGTGAACTCAACAAACTCGAATACGCTTTGAAGGTATTGCAATTTTGTCAGGATAAGCATCCGGATTATCCCGACATGGATAAAGTCCTGTTTGTTAAGGGCGTAGTTTATACAAAACAGAACAACAACGGTAAAGCGCTTGAAACGTTCCAGAAGATTCTTGACGACTATCCCGATTCGCCCGTCAAACAGGGATCGGTTTCTTATATGACGCAGCTTTATCGAATTTTAGGCGATTCCAAAGCCGCTTTGGAACAGGCGGATAAAATTATTGCTCAAGACAAAGATTCCCAGTATCGTCCAGCCGCCATTTTGGATTCGATGTTCATTTTGATTCAAACCGGCATGTTTGATCAGGCGTTAAAACGCGGCGATCTGTTTATTGAAGATTATCCTCAGCACGACAATGTAACGGAAGCGTATCGACTTCGGGCGTTGTGCAAATACAACCTCAATAAGTTTGTCGAAGCGACTTTAGACAGCCGTCAGGGACTGGAAATTGCAAAACAAAAGGAACAGTTGGATAAATGGGAACTGCAGCTTCGTCAGCTTGAGGTTTCGTCATTGGCTCATCAGGACAACAAAATTGATGAAACGCAAAATGCGTTCACGGCTTTTATGGAAGCCAAAATACGTCTTGATAAAACGATTCCCAATGAAGACTCTGTAATATTCCTTTACGCCAATGCGTTATATAAAGCCAATAAAAAAGACGAAGCCTGTAAACAGTATAAATATCTGTACGATAATTATAAAACGTCTCCGTATCGTTTTGAGAGCGCTTATTCGTTGGGGCAGTCGGAGGCAAATTCAAAGCGCTTCGACAGCGCCAAAGCGTTTTTGACTTTTGCTGTTAACGGTTCCGACCCCGCGGCGGCAATTAAATCGGCTCATAAATTGGGATGGATTTCCTATGATCAGAAATTGTATGAAGACGCTTTGAAATGGTTTAATCGCGCGGTTGAAATATTCAACGCTGCAAAAGACTCACAGTTGTCTTCTGTTGCTGAGTTGGTTCTTGACTCTCGGTTAATGGCGGCTGACTGCTTGTACTGGCAAAAGAAATACTCAGAGGCGTTGGCGCAGTATAAAACTCTGCCGGAATTGCCAGTTCAATTCCGGGCAATGGCAACGATTCGCGCGGCGCAATGCGCGATTGAAACAGGCGATTTCAATTTGGCCGCCAGCCTGATTGACAAGGTTCTCGACGCTAATAACGCTATCGTTCCCGAATTGGCGCCGACGTCCAAAAAGTGGGAGCCTGCCATTCAACATTTGCGAGCAAAAATCTGGTTTAAAACCGATAAA
>JAZRTH010000083.1:0-2125 GCA_045651945.1 Thermoguttaceae bacterium | reverse complement strand
ACCACCGTCGCCCCGCGCCGCAACAGACTGCGTAAGATGTTGTTCTTCGCGCCGCAGTCGATTAGGGCTATCCTCACTCCGGACGGCTGTTCCGGCTTGAACTCCGTAATCTCCGTACACGAACATTGAGCAATCAAATTGACTTTGCCGGGATCGTAAAACTCGACGTCCTGCGGTTTGCCGGCGGGATCGTCCACGATGATTTTGCCCAGCATCGTGCCGCGTTCGCGAAGCCGTTTTGTCAGCGCGCGGGTGTCGATTCCGGAAATGCCGGGGATTCCCTCGCGTTCCATCCATTCAGACAGGCTTTCCACCGCATTCCAATGGCTGTATTGCTGAGAATATTCGCTGACAACAAGACCTTTCACCCAGATTTGATTTGACTCGAAGAATTTTTGAATGCCGTTTTCCAAAAGATGAGGAGGGACGCCGTAATTTCCAACTAACGGCCAAGTCATGGCAAGAATTTGTCCGGCGTAAGAGGGGTCAGTAAGACTTTCAGTGTAACCGGTCATGGCTGTGTTGAAAACAACCTCCCCGGCTGAGGAAACTGCCGCCCCAAAAGACTCGCCCGGAAATACCGCGCCGTCCTCCAGGACCAAACGTGCAGCTGTCATGATGGGATTCTCCCTTTCTTTGTAAGCTGGCGGCGATGCGCCGCTCCCTGTTCACGCCGACAAGGTCGGTTCCTGATCGGACGAGGGGAGCGCCGAAACAGGCATTTTCGGAGGCAGAACCTTATCCTTTTGCCCGTGCGGCTTCGCACCCGCGCAAGACGTATTACAACCGCTCCCGGCTTGCGTAATTCCGCATTCCGCGCCGACAGAGTCGGTTCCCGAATTGTTTTTAACTGCGACGCAAGGAGCGCTAATCGATAACCCTTGCGCCCCAAAATTGTAAAGATTATATTCCATCTGTTTGAGATGTCAAGTAGAGGGAACAAAAAAATATCGCGTTGAATACACCTAAATGTTAGTTGCACAAAAAAAGAAAAAGAACGGAGAAACCTTTCCAGGGGGGCGGGTATTACCCGCCAACAAATAGCCTTAGATTACGCGGACAATGTCCACTCCCCAGAAACCGATTTTCGCCGAAATTTACCGATAAAAACGCTCTGAAAGCCAAGTTTCTGCGGCTAAAAATAAGCAGAACAAAACGGCAAGAATCGGGAACAGTTCCCAGCCGGCGCGGCCGGACGAAACGCGCTGTTCGATCTGTTTTCTGTCCCGGGACTGCGACCACGGACACGATCCGAAAAAGTCTTTCAGCTGGTCGGCGTCGAGGCGGGTTAAATCGGTGTCTTTTTCAGAATAATTAAAGCTCAAATAGATTTTCTCGGAAGAATCCGTTTCGGATTTCGGCTCGGCGGCAATATACCCCGCCGTCATCAGACCGGGAATGCGAACGACGTCTTTTTGAGCGCGAACGAGCTGCGTCTCCGGCGCTTTCCCGGACGACGGCTCGGAATACATCGCGATCTTCCAGTCGTCGTTATCTTCGTTTTGCTTGATTTCCGCCGTCTCTCCAGCGCGATAATTCAGACGGTTAACGCCAGACGAAGCGAGATAGTCCGCCGTTTGGTTTATCAATACGAAAAAGACCCAGTTTTGCGCCGACGCCAAAGCGTTCCACGCGCCTTTTGAATCGTTAATCGGAGTCGTTATCGTCAACGCTCGCCCGGCGCCGACAGGGCGTTCCAAGATAAACGGGCGCAAGTCGCTGTACCGCAAAACAACGTTGACGTCAGAAGCGAAATCCGACATCTGCCAGTATCGAAAGACGGCGGTTTGCGTCCACGGAACGGAGTTCGCGTTCTTCTCAAAGGAAACCAGAATCGGATGGACGTACGACCGCGGCAGAACAAAAACGTTGTCGCCCGCCCTCGCTTGCAGTTGGACTTTGCCCGCCAAAACGGCTTGCGATTCCGGCGAATTAAACGCGCCGACGTCTGCGGCGTTGTCGCCCAAAGAGACGCAAAACCCGCCGCCCTGCTGCGTCCACGATTCCAGCTTTTTCCAGCCCTCTGCCGACATCGGCGCAGGATTGAGCAAAAACGCAAGCTCGTATTTCGACATCTTATCCAACCCGAACGCTTCGGAATCGAACTCCGCTTGAGAAACGACGT
>JAZRTH010000082.1:0-1562 GCA_045651945.1 Thermoguttaceae bacterium | reverse complement strand
CGCCAACCAGCCAGCCGGGGAGAATCCAGCGCGCGGACCAGCCCACTTGCCGCCGGTAAGGATGTATTCAGCCATCATGGCGCCGCAGACCGGACCGAAGGATGCGCCGATGAATGCGAATATTGAATCTGCTTTCAATCCCCAACCCGCAAGGCAAATGCCGATCGCCGCCAAGGTGCACAAGCCAACGGAAATAAACGGCGGGACTTTCGACAGCGTCGACTTGAGGCTGGCGATTCCAATCAAAGACGAAACGCACGCTGCCGGGAACGCGGAGATAACCAGCAGAATGTTAAACGCCAAAACGACTTTGCTGCCGTACAGAGCGTTAATCATGGCTACCGGGTTGTTGCCGGTAATGCCGCTAATTCCAGCGCCGTACGCGCCGGCAACGGTCAGAATCGCAGCCGCGCCAGCAATAAAGGTCGAAACGAAAATACCGAAGAATCCGCCCCAAACAACGTCGGACTTGCTCCGAGCGTTGGAGGAGATGTCAACGCCGGCGGCGCCAGCGGTTGCGAAAAATCCGGTAATATAAGCAATAACGCCAAGGAAAATCGCCAAGGTCGTCATCGGGGTGGCGGGAGCGGCAGTCGCGGCTTCTTCAATTTCAGCAGCTTCTTCTTTAACAGCTTCAGCAACTTCTCCAGCAGCGTTTGCGACTTGGTTAGCGACAGCGGCGGCAGCGTCTTTGACTTCCTCTACAGCGTTTTCAGCAGCAGCGGCAACGTCGTCCAGAACAGCGGCAGCGTCCTGACCGGCGGCGGGTTCAACAGCAGCTTCCTCAGCGGGAACGCTCTGCTCAACGGCAACGGCAGCGCCAACCATTTCCGGCTTGAAGTCTTTAACGCCCTTGAACGTCGGGATAAGAAGCATAACCATCGCAACGATGGGAACCAGGACAGCGTACTGTCCGATAAATCCAACGAGCTTCATTCCCTTGTACGCCATAAAGACAGCCAGGACAATAAAGGCAACTGCGATAATCCAGAACAGCTGATCGTGTACGATAGCCGTAAACGCCGTTGTGTAGTCGCCTTTGAAACACTGCCACAGCAGAATAGACGCGAAGGTCGCGTTGACGGACAACCACCCGAACTGAAGCAAGCCCATCAAAAAGCCCGGAAGAATGAATCCGCCTCTGGCGCCGAAAACGCTCGTGCCGATAACCGACAGCGGGCGTCCGGTCGTCATGCCCAGCATGCCCGGGACGTAATAAAAGAAGATAAAGCAGATTGCCGCCGCAGCCGCCAAAGCCGCCAGCGCAACGCCAACGCCCTGTGACAGAATCGACGCTGATGTGTTGCCAAAATCTCCCAAATTGATAAGAGCCTGCCAAAACGCGTACCAAAGCATGATGCCGGCGTACGCAGGCGCAATGCCTTTTGCCCAGGAAATACGATCGTCTTTCGACACCGGCGTATTGCTGGTAATGAAGTCCGGTAAATTAGCCATGAAATTCTCCTTAAATAAATTGACAATTCAAAAGATTTATTCTAAAAAAATCCCAATACCGCTTTTCGAATAAATCTCACATAAAATCCGATTTACAGTGCATCTAT
>JAZRTH010000081.1:0-4728 GCA_045651945.1 Thermoguttaceae bacterium | reverse complement strand
AAGCCGGCGCGGGTACGCTCACTTTGACGCAAGCTCCTGGATATGCCTGTTCTACAACGGTTGAATCGGGAACGCTGGCTCTGTCCGAAGGCGGGACGCTGTACAATCTTACCGGCGGAAGCATTAACGACGATGGCAGCGTCGCCGTCGCCGCCGCTGTGGACGCGTCTGGAAAAGAACTGACGATTGACAACGCTGTCATGACAACGTTCGTCGGGTCGATTAAAGCGCAATCAATTCTAAAAACCGGATACGGAACGCTGAAAATTTTCGCAGATGAGGAAAACAAAGTTATCGCGGACACGTTTACGGTTACCGACAGCGAGCTGGACTTCAAAGGCTATTTCGAAGGCAGCATTGAAGTTATCAACGACTCGTTCTTCTCCCCCGGCAATTCCATCGGAGAAGCCAACGTTACCGGCAACGTTTCGTTTATAACCGATGCCGCCGATTCAAACGGCTTTGCCTATTTTGAATTTGGCGAATTTACCGGATCGGACGAGAATCACGATCTTTTAGTTCTCAGCGCCAGCAGTTTGTTTAATGCCGACGACGAAGCAGGCGTTGTTCTGCTGGACTTTGCAAACGACGATGCAGCGGACTGGGCGTCTTCTGGCGTAGATTATCTGCTGGTGAAAAACGGCGCGTTTGAAAACGGTAAAGATTACACCTCCTGGCTGATGCCAACGTTAACAGACCTGTTCAGTCTGCAAGGCAAAGCGGACGGCTTGTATCTGATTGGCTTGGCTGGTCCCGAACCCGGCTCCGGCGTCCCGGAACCGTCGACCTGGGCGCTGCTGGTTCTGGGCGTTGTCGTATTATTCCTGCGTAAAAGAGTTAGGAGTTAGGAATTAGGAGTGAGGAGTTGGCGCAAGCGCTCCTCATTGGTTATGTGACATTTTTCGGAGTGCGGAAGCGATAGCTTCCGCTTTTTCTTTTAGCAAATTCCTCTGTTGAGTCCGGCTCTCGGACGTCCCGTCCAATGTTCCGCTAATAACCTCCAACGCAGCCGAAAACGCTTCTGGGTCGCGGATGAAGTCCGCCTAAGAATTTAAGCCCCCAAAGAACGCAAAGAGTGCAAAGCTTTTAAAACTTCGCGAACTTTGCGTGAGCTTTTTATGGTCTCTCAGTTACTGACTTTCTTTTCTTTGCGTGAGAATTCTTCGGCATCTGAAACAGCCGCGATCCAGCAGGTCGGAGTGGCTTTTTTGCGAAAAGAGCTTTTTCTAATCCCGACAAAGCGGCAGAGACTTCCGCGAGCCAACAAGTCGCAACTGGCGCCTCCACGTTCCAGTATTTTTCATCGCTCACGTCAGAGGGTGTACGTCCAAACATCTCATCTTATCTATTTTCGTAACCCAAAATTTATCGCACACTTTGTAATTGGCGCTTGACGCTCTACGATTCTCAAATGGGAGTCGCGGGGCGCGAAGCCGTGAGGCAGTTGGATAAGGTTTTGCCTCCGAAAAAGCCGGTTTCGGCGCTGCCCACGTCCAAGCAGGAAGATACCTTGTCGGGCGCCTCGTCTTTGGGCGTCCCATAACCTCTCTCGTTAGTCGCTTGCGGCAGAAAGGTTTTGCGGTCTTATCCATCTTGCCAAATTCTTCAGTAGTTTTCTATAATTTTTTCTTATTTTGCTTGAAAATTCTTAAATCCAGTGTATAATAATATATACGTAGAAGTATAATTCTCGTTTTGCGGTCGGACGCGAAGCCGCGCGGGCGATTGGCGAGCCGGGGTGCGTTAGCCCCCGGAAAAATCTCACGCGGAGATGCGGAGGCGCGGAGAATATTAGCGAAGTTATCTTTAAAACTCGCAACTCAACTCAGGAACCGACCTTGTCGTTCCGCCGCAAAAATCGTTTTATATAACCGTTGTCCAGTTTTACCCTCAAGGAATAATATCATGGCTGTTTTTCAAGCCCGTTCATTTATTGCCTCCCGTTTGTTAACGTCTAGCAGAGGTTTAACTATATTATTGGCTCTCCTGTTGATCGCGGGTTCCGTTCAGGCGGATATTCTGGTTTTGAAACAGACTCAGCCTTCTGGACACGACTGGAGCACCGTGTCAGATTTCGATATCGTTGCTTCGTGTCCCGGAGGTTTTCGCGTAGTCAATAGCGGACGAGTTATTCGAACGCCTCAAAAGAATGAGAATCAAAGTATAAATTCCATCTACTTGGGGTATACCTACGATGTTGAAACAGGAACCTATACGGTTGTTGGAGAAGAAGCTCGATCTCAAATGGGGCTTAAGAATCAGGGCGCTAATACGATTACGATTGAAAACCTGTATTTGGGCAACGGTCAAGTATTGGCATGGGGAGCAGACAAACCGACTCTAGCTGGAAAAATATACGTTGAAGGCGCCCGATCTGAAATCAATGCTCAAGACGCTCAGACTTTTAATATTACGTCTCAAATTGTTAAAGTAACGCCAGACGCCTGTTTGGATCTGGTTCCCTATAATAAAAACGGCGCAGCAGGCGAAATCTGGGTCAAAAACAGCTCCAACCTCAATTGTCCGCTCAATTTGAAAAACGGTAAGATTGGTTTTGACGGTGAAAATACTTATGGTTCTGATTTCGCTTTAACGCTTCAGGATGGAACTGGAATCGTCCTGGCCTCTAATTTTTTAGGAGCAGAAGGAACAACAGTTACCATTAACGGAACCGTCAGATATGTTCATTATGAAAATACCTCCGCTAATAAAATCAGTTATAGCAATATCCTGATACCGGAAGGTTCAACCCTTAATGCTCTGAATAATTATGGCGTTGGAGCGATAGGGTCTATTGCGATAGCGGGCGATTTGCAGGGCGCTGGCGTTCTGAACGTGAACACGGTCGGTTCGACCAATACAAACAGCGTTACCTTGGGTCATTCTGAAAACTCCTTTACCGGAACGGTCAACGTTACCGGCGGAAAGCTGCAATTTACAGTTCTTGGATATGATAACGTTACCTATACCGGAACTAACGCTTTGATTAACGCCAAGTCGGTTGCTCTTGCCAGCGGCGCGACAATTGACGTTGGCGCTACAACTCAAACGTTTAACAATCTCAGCGGAGCGGGAAACGTTACAACCAGCGCTGGCGGTTCTTTGACGCTCAACAATTCAGACAACACCGTATTTTCCGGCGTCATTTCCGGGTCTGCCGCGCTTGCCAAAACCGGCAAAGGAACGCTGACGTTGTCAGGGGTTAATACGTACGATGGAGACTCGACCGTTTCCGACGGCACGCTTGTTCTTCCCAGAAACGCGAAGTTGAATTCTTTGAATGTCAATATTGATGGCGAGGGGACTCTTGTATTGGGAAATGCTAATAATATTAGCAACAACTTCAATATTAGTGAAAGAGGGAATTTGGTAGTGGGCGAAACGTCCGCGTCTCAAATTATTTCGGTTGGCGCTCTTTCTCTTAACGGCGGAAAAATCAGTTTTGATTTAAATGACAGCGCCAACGACGATGCCGACTGGCTCATTGTCAGCAGCGCTGCTTTGAAATCCGGAATTATCGATTTGACGTTTAATAACGATAGCGAAACGAGCTGGTGGAATGTTATCAAATCTTACGATGAAGGCTATTCTCTTATTAACGGCAATATTTCCCAATTTGAAAATATGCAAGTGTACGTTAACGGTTCGCCGACAACCTCGTGGACGCTTTACGCTCGACAATCCGACGTTATGCTTGTAGCCAAAGAAGGCGGGGATGCGCAATGGTATTACGCTAACACGAATGATATCAACGCCAATTCCTGGACGATTGACGGGACGAACAAGTTGGGCGTTGAGTTCAAAGAAGGCGGAGAAAAGTCAAGAACTTTTTCCAACCCGGTTACGATGTCAGGAGCTGGGACTTTTGATATTGGTTCAGGCTACAATTTAACTCTTTCTGACGCGATCTCCGGCGCGGGAGCTTTGAAAAAAACCGGAGAAGGCGTTTTGACCGTCAGCCATGCTAATACAGAATTCTCCGGCGCGACAACGGTTTCCGAAGGTACGCTGGCGCTGACCAACGTCAATGGAATCGGAACCGGCGCGGCTACGGTCGAATCCGGCGCGACGCTGGAAATGGCGACGGACGCTTTTGGATCGTGGGATTGGGCTGGCGGCGTAATCGGCGGGTCTGGAACCCTCAAGGTTACCGGCGGCGGCATATTCAATATTCCTGTTGCAAAATTGGCAATCGACACAAACGGCGCTCTGGTTGCCGACGCCTCTACTTTGACCATCAACAACCTCAACGGCGGGACGTTTACCGGGAAGTACATCAATATTAATAACGGCGGGGCTGTTACAATCGATCCCAGCGCTAACGACAAGGCGTTGTGGCTTTCAAATCAAACGGAAATTACGTTTGACACCGCCGGCGGAGGTTCCTTTAATACAGGCCATCGCGTTAACAATATATTAAATCTTGTCAACAATTCCGAAACGACGTTTACCACTAACGGCGGGGCGACAAATTACGTTACCGGGTCAAATGGATTTAATCTTCACAACGCAGGCATAACCTTTAACGTTGCGCCAGGAACATCCAACGATGGCGTTGACCTGATTGTTTCCGCCAAACTGTGGAATTCCAGAGGGCATGGAATTACCAAAAATGGCAACGGTACAATGATGATCACCGGCTCTGTCGACAATCCCAACAATTACACCGGCGCCACGACTATCAACGCAGGACAGATAATTCTCAGCGGAGAAGGTCGGCTGGGTTCC
>JAZRTH010000080.1:0-5767 GCA_045651945.1 Thermoguttaceae bacterium | reverse complement strand
CCCATCCCCATGCCAAACAGGTCTTTATCTGCGCCGCCCCAACGAGTGGTGTCTCGGTCGTATCCCTGATCCCAGCCCTGGTCGTCGTCGCTGGCTGTGCCGGTATAGTATTCGTCCGGATTGACGTGCCGCTCGCCCAGCATGATAGTATTGGACGCCCCGTCTCGTTCTGAAATTGTATGGACTGACATCCCGCCGCCGGGACAGTACGCTCCCGTGTTGTCGTTAACGTTGTTATGCTCGCCCTTGAAGTAATTTCGAACCCCAATGATAGCTTGCGAGTTGTTCATGCTAAAGTACTTGTTTAACGAGTCAAAATAACCGGAGGACGTCCCTGTAATGCAGGGATCGGCGCGCGTCCCGCCGTTGGCGGCGTAATCGTTTCGAGCGACTTCCGTTTCGCCGTTAAAAGTCGTTACGCTATCGGAAGACAAGGACGGTCTAAAACACATGACTTGACCGGTGTGCGAAAACGGATACCGAATTGGCTTGCGCTTGGATGGGCAGTGAAACTCTTTAACCGGTGTTTTCATACGATCCGGACCGGGCATGTCGTGCAGCGCGCGGTTATCCATATACGGCAGGATATTATACAGCCAGCCGCCGGTTTGCAATTCTCTAAACCCGCGAGCCGGGTCGCCGGCAAACTGCCAGCCCCATCCGCCGGTCGGAAGCGTAAGTTGTTCCGAGTTATGCGTCCAGCAAGCCGTTCCCAGCTGTTTGAGATGGTTTTTGCACTGCAAAACTCGCGCTGACTCTCGCGCGGCGTTAAGCGCCGGCAGCGTCAATCCCATGATGATTCCGATAATCGTAATCACGACCAGCAGCTCGACCAACGTAAAAGCGTTTTTATAGATTCTCATTGGAGTTGTTTTATATTATTTCTGATCTAAAGTGTTATAGTGTAAATATTAACATTATTTATAATATTATAACAGATTCTATGATGTTTGTCAATAAATTATTCGAAATTTTTTCAGAAAAATGGGAGAATACCTATCTGGGAAGCGGACATTGTCCGCGAATAATAAAGAAAGTTTTTTGGCGGGTAATACCCGCCCTCCGTAAGCAATTCCCTCCCTATAGCTTGACATCTTTTCTTCCTGTGCTAAAATATCCGTTAGACAATTCAAGGACGATAGACTTCAGGAGCGTTTCCTTTTCGTCTATCAACGGATAACCTTTACCACTGAATACTACTATGACCACATTGGGAACGGCTCTCAGACCGTCGGCTGTTAAGGTTTTGATGCTCGGTTCAGGCGAACTTGGCAAAGAAGTTGTAATTGAAATGATGCGCTTGGGCGTCGAAGTTGTCGCCGTCGACCGCTACGACAACGCGCCGGGCATGCAGGTGGCGCACAGAAGCTACTTTATCAACATGCTTGACGGCAAACAACTGCGCGAAGTCATCGAAAAGGAAAAGCCCGACTACATCGTTCCGGAAGTCGAAGCGATTGCCACGCCGACGCTGGTCGAGCTGGAAAAAGAAGGGTATACGGTTATCCCGACCGCGAACGCTGCGTTCCTGACCATGAACCGGGAAGGGATTCGCCGTCTGGCGGCTGAAGAACTCGGTCTGCCGACGTCTCCGTACCGATTCGCCGCCAATTACGAAGAATTCAAACAGGCGGTAGAAGCCATTGGAACGCCGTGCGTTATCAAGCCGATTATGTCCTCGTCCGGACACGGTCAGAGCGTTTGCAAAACGGCGGACGACATTGACAAATGCTGGCAGATCGCTCAGGAAGGCGGACGCGCCGGCGCTGGCAAAGTTATCGTCGAAGGATTTATCGATTTCGATTACGAGATTACTCTTCTGACCGTTCGTCACGCGGGTGGAACGTCGTTCCTCGAACCGATTGGACACCATCAGGTTGACGGCGACTACCAGGAATCCTGGCAGCCGCAGCCCATGTCCGACGAAGCGAAGGCAAAAGCTCAGGAAATTGCCGGCAAGATTACCGGCGCGCTGGGCGGACGCGGTATTTTCGGCGTCGAAATGTTCATCAAGGGCGACAAGGTCATTTTCAGCGAAGTCTCGCCTCGTCCGCACGACACCGGCATGGTTACGATGATTTCTCAAGACCTGTCGGAATTCGCGCTCCACGCCCGCGCCATTCTCGGGCTTCCCATTCCCAACATTGCCTTCCACGGCCCGTCGGCGTCCAAGGCGATTGTCGCCCGCGGCGACAGCGACGACGTTACATTCTCCAATCTGGACAAAGTCCTCGAAGCTCCCAATACGACGATGCGTATTTTCGGCAAAGGCGAAGTTCACGGACATCGCCGCGTCGGCGTCCTGCTGGCTCGAGACGAAACCGTTGACGCCGCCCTCGCTCGCGTTTTCAAGATGAGCGAAGACCTGGAGTTGGGAAACGTGAAATGATTTTGGAAACGACGCGGCTCATTCTCCGCCCGTGGGAGGAATCCGATGCGGAAGCGTTATACAAATACGCAAGCCATCCGGATGTGGGGCCTGCCGCGGGATGGGCTATCCATACAAGTGTTGAAAACAGCCGCGAGATTATTCGAAATATACTTTCAGCCCCGGAAACATACGCTGCCATTTTGAAAGAAGTCGGTCATCCGGTTGGCTGCATTGGATTGATGCCTTGGAAAGCCGTCCAAACGGAAGCCGAGCTTGGCTACTGGATTGGCGTTCCGTATTGGGGACGAGGACTCATCACAGAAGCTGCCAGAGAAATGTTGAGACGCGGCTTTGAGGACTTGCATCTTGAAAAAATCTGGTGCAATATCTATGAAGAAAATGTACGGTCGTATCGCGTACAGGAAAAATGCGGATTTAAGTTTCATCATACAACCGAAAGAGTCCCATTTCCTTTAGACGACACGTTTCGAACAGTCAATACATTCTGTATTACAAGGGAAGAGTGGCTGACGGAAAAGTAAATCCTATTGTTTCCATAGGTTATAACCCATAAGCGCGAAGCGCTTAAAACTATTGCCTACTGCCTATTGCCTACTGCCTAAATTCGTAAATAGTCGTCATCATTCCTGAACGATAAATCGGAGTAAAGCGGTCTGGATTGTCCAATACGTCCAAGACCGCTTTTTTAGTTTTCGTACTGTACCCGTATTCTGTTTGCCAATATCGGTCAAGCTCGCTTAAATTGACAACGATCCATTTGGGGGGATTGTCTCCCTGAAGTTTGCTTGAAACAGAATCTATAAAGTCGTCGGAATTAAAGCAGACACAGTAATCTATTGGGATGGGCCAGTCGAAAACCGCGGCGTCGCCGATAAGCAAAACGCGTTCGCCGGAGTTCTTCATTTTGAGCAGTTCTTCGGATTTTAGCGTAACAAGCTGCGTCAAGCCGTCGCCAATCCTAATGGGAGACGACCGCACCTCAGAGATAGTTTCCAGCGTTCCGGGCGTTCCAATAAACGGAAACGTTAAAATCAGGCAGGAATACGCCGCGCCGAGAACCAAAACGCCTTTGAGAATGCGCCCCATCCAGACGGAAACGCTGGAAAGAATGACGTCAAAAACCGCTCCGCCAGCCAGAGCGATAAATGGAACGATGGGTAAAAGGAATCGTTCAATTCTGTGAGTTGTTACATGCCAGCCGACCAGAAACAGTCCGCTGTAAATCAGCGACCAGCGTGCAAACTTCGGCAGCCGTTTCCATAACAGAATACTGCACGCCAAAACGGGCAGAAACAGAGGGCTGGAATTGAAGAACATGACAATCGGCTGGTATATTGCTGACCAAGTCCATCCGTGGGGCGCGTGGACGGTTTGCCATCGAGCGTATGATTCAGCAGAAAAGCCAACGGGGAATTCGCGTCCAAACAGACTGGAACACAGCGGATATACCGGGTTCCCCAGCAGAATCGCGTTCTTCAAATACCAGACGCCCCCGATAAGCGCTGCGGTTAGAAGAAACGTTACAACGGGAAGCTGGAGTCGCAGCCGGCTGCTTTTCCAGAAGATTGCAATAAAGCAGGGCAGGGCGATAAAAAGAACTCCGGGATATTTTATCGCTGCCGTCATCCCCGCCATTATACCCGCGATAGCTGCAAGCTTCGAGGCGGCAAGGCGTTGGCTGTTGTCGGTTTCGGTTGTTACGCTCTGATTGACAAATTCTAACAGGACTGCCGCCGTCGCCAGGGCGTACATCGTCAAGACGTCGTCAATCATTCCAAACTGAGCGTTGCGAACGATTAACGGCGCGGTAACATAAATAAACGCTGCGATCAGTCCAGCGCGTTTGGAAAGGTATTTCTCGCCAAGAGCGAAAAGAAGCAGCGCAGTCAGCGGAACAGACAGGCTTAAAAGCGTCTTGCCCGCCAGCGCGCCTAAAAACCAGTCGCCGGAAAGAGCCATTGAAACCAAGGCAAGGCTTTCCGCCCCCAAAGGCATGTTGGCGTAAGCGTTGTTGGGCAGCGCGGTTATCCGCCCAGAAAGCCAGAATTCCTTGACCGATTCCAGATGGTATTCTCGAACGTCAAATTCCCAAGGTGGAGCCATTGCGGGGAGAACAGCGAGGAGACAGAACAGAGCGATTAAGGCAGTAGGCAGTAGGCAGTAGTCAGTAGTCGGAACACGCCAGCGTGGAAGCTTTGACCAGTTACGAATCAACAGGAAAACGCCTAGCGCTAATTGTATTATCGCCAGCGTCCAGAAAAGCCAGCTTTGCAGACAGCTGATCAAGCCGAGAAATCCCGTCAGCGCAGACAGCGCCGCAGCGCCCGTCAAACAGGTCAAGCAGAATCGCAGCAGCGGAGATTCTTCCAACGGATTTTTTAAGACGCAAAATATCAGCGATCCGAGCGAGTAAATCCAGAACGATTCGACCGCTGCGATTAGCAGAATCGACCAGCGGTTTATCGGCAGAAACGACGTATTGAAGCTGTCGAAAAACGCCTTGACCGTCTCCGAGGCGCGCCATTCCTCTGGAAAGAAAAACCAGTTAAAGTCTGACGCCATCAGACACGTCCAGAGGAACGTCAGCCGGTTTGAGAACATCGGCTGATACATCGGAGCAAGGAAAAACGCTGCAAAAGCGACAACGCATATTCCCACGCCCAGCGTCGACAGAAAACCGGCGGACTTCATTATTAATAGCTTCTAGCTTCTAGCTCCTAGCCTCTAGCTTTTTTATTTTAGCTTCAGGCTTTAAATAAAAACGCTAAGAATTGCGAATGCCCAAGCTAATAGCTAGTAGCTAGGGGCTAGCAGCTTTACTTATTGGCGTCGATAACTTCCTGCAGCTTTTTCACCGTGCGGCTTTCGTTCTTTTTCTTGGCTACGCTGAGCCATTTCTCGGCGGCGGCGACTACGGCTTTTTTCTGACTTTCCGGCCAGGCGTTGGGTTTGCAAGAAAGAAGAACGTCAACGCCTTCGTTATAGGAATCTACGTTGTTAAACGCCTTCGATTTGAGTTCAATCGCCTTGAGCGCTACGTCTACGTTTTGAGCATCCGTCGCCAGATTGCGCGCTTTGGTTAAAGCGGCGTAATGATCGGCTGGGGACTGCGAAGCGGATTCGTCCATGAGCTTTTGAGCCAACGCGACTTTGCTGGCGGAATCGCCCGACTTGAGCGCGTCTGCGTTGTCAGCGTCAATTTTGGATTCCGCCGCCATGAGTTCGGACTCCTTCGGAATGTCTATCTTGGCGGATTTAGCCGGTTTAGGTTCTTCTGCCTTGGGCTGTTCAGGCGCTGGTTTGGGCTCTTCCGCCTTGGGCTGTTCAGGCGCTGGTTTGGGCTCTTCCGTCTTGGGCTGTTCCGCTGCCGGTTTG
>JAZRTH010000079.1:0-1318 GCA_045651945.1 Thermoguttaceae bacterium | reverse complement strand
GGCTCTTTTGTCATGGACGTTCTGCCGCATTCTTCTGCAAAACGGCAATATTCTGTCAGTTGAGCCGGATCGACTTCAATACACGACAATCGAACAATGCTGTTTCCTGTTACACTCAACGTATTTTGTTGAGCTGACAGGGACGCCGCCGTCAGAATCAAACTGAAAAAACCGATAATCGCAACCTTATACATGTTCATGATTTTAGAAATGGGGGAACTGGAGTTTTTTCTCGCAACTCGCAACTCGCAACTCGTTACTTAATCGCCTTAATCGCTTTGAGCCACGTTTCGACGGCTTTTGCGGTTGTTTTAGCGTCCTTTTGGGCGAGTGTGCCTTTAATCGCCAAACCTTTCTGAACGACTTTCGCCTTGGGGAAATGTTTCTGTAAATTGCTGGCAGTTACGCCCAGACCAGAACCCTCATGCGTACAGAACGGGACGAGGATTTTGCCGTCGATATTTTCTTTCTCCAGGAACGAATAGACGATCATCGGGCAGTCGCCCCACCAGTTTGGGTATCCGATAAAGATAACCTTGTAGGAAGACAAGTCCGGCAGCTGACCAGCAATCGCCGGGCGAGCGTTGAGCCGCTGTTCCTCTTTCGCCAAATCGACGCACGCGTCATATTTTGTTGGATACGGCTTGACTTCTTTGATTTCGTAAATGTCAGCGTTGAGCCGCCGGGCAATTTCTTTGGCGACTTTCGCCGTGTTGCCTTCCGCGACGTTTCCAACGCCATAATTCTCGCCTGCATGGGAGAAATAAACGACAATAGCTTTATTCGCCGCATCGGCGGTACTGACCATAAGAGCAACTGTCAGCATAATAAAAAGTCCTTTTACGATGTTCATGGTTATCCTTTCAAATTATCGAACAAAATTGGTAATCGCCTCTTCCTTAATGTCCGGCAGAGGAATTCCAGCGTCGCGTCCGGCTTTGAGACATTTAATCAGCCACGCCATGTGCCGAGCCAGATTTTCCAGCGTCTGAATGCCTTCCGGATCCTGCGGGACGTCCTGTTTTGTCAGCGCGTGGAATTCGTTCCAGTAGGTGCTACCGACGGTAATCATTTTAGCGATTCCAAAGTATTTATTGAGAACGTCAAATGAAGCGGACGTTCCCGCGCGGCGGGCAACAACGATAACAGCGCCTGGCTTGTGCTTGAACGCCGCATAGCGGTCTGCGGACATGGCGCTGAAAAATACGCGATCCAGAAAACTCATGATTCGCCCGCTGGGGTGAGCGTAATAGACCGGCGACGCAAAGACAAATCCGTCGGACTGATGCGCCTTTTGGACAAATTCGTTGACCGCGTC
>JAZRTH010000078.1:0-1467 GCA_045651945.1 Thermoguttaceae bacterium | reverse complement strand
TGTATTTTTGACGACGATTTCGTCAACCTCTGCGCGGACAAGTGCCGTGAGGCGGACGCGATTATTATCGGCACGCCGACGTATTATTCAGACGTCTCGACAGAAGTCAAGGCGTTTATCGACCGCGTCGGATACGTGCTCGGACCGGAGGGCGCGCTGAAGCACAAGCCCGCCTGCGGAGTCGTTGCCGTCAGACGCGGCGGAGCGACGCACGCCGTCGATACGATCAACCATTTCTTCATGCTCAACAACATGTACATCGTCTGCGGAACGTACTGGAACATGGGCTACGGACGCAACAAGGGCGAATGTCTCGACGACGCCGAAGGACTCAAAAACATGCAAGCCCTCGGGGAAAACATGGTCTGGATACTGGAAAAGATTGGGAAATAACGAGTTGGGTAAGGTTCTTCATAGTCAGTTAGCACACGGATTTTACGGATTAAACTGAGCGCGAGCCGCGCAGGCGGAGAAGACATGGTTTTGTCTCCGAAAAAGCATTTTTGGCGCTTCCGTCATCAAATTGGGAACCGACCCTGTCGGGCGCCGATTGGTTGTCTGCAATTCTTATTTTACTATTAAATACTCATTATATTTGAATAATGATTATATGATGAACTAAGAAGCTCAAGTAATCAATCGGTGAATATCCGTCCCATCCGTCTAATCCGTGTGCGGACTGACCCGCAATCAACCAGGGACTACTCCTCCCAAATTTCCGGCTTTTCCAGCTTGCGTTTGGAGAGCTGTTTGTCGAGAAACATCAGCGCGCAGGGGGCGGACTTCGCGAATCGAATCTGTTCCAGGATTTCGCTGGCGGACGCCTCTTCCTCGACCTGTTCTCGAACGTACCAGTTGAGGAACTCGACGGACGCAAAGTCTTTTTCTGCGTGCGCCAGAGCGACCATCTCGTCGATGTCGGCGGTTACTTTCTGTTCCTGTTCCAAAGACGCCTTGTACATTTCTTCGACGGACGTCCAGCTTGAGTCAACCGCGTCGATTGCCGGGGCAGCCACGATTCCGCCGCGGTCGATGAGGTATTTAATAAACCCTTCGGCGTGGTAGAACTCTTCTTTCGCCTGGACTTCAAACCAGTTCGCGAAACCCTTCATGTTCATTTCGCTCGCCTTGGCGGACATGGTCATGTAAATGTACGCTGAATGGAACTCGTTGTTAATCTGACGGTTAATAACCGATTGCATTTCGTAGGATATTTTCATGGAATTGTTTCTCCTGATGTTGTATAGGGGAACTCTCGCCCCAAACGTCTGAGCGAGTATTTATGGAATTATATTATCGCAGGAAAGGAGATGTGTGAGTTAGGAATTAGGAGTGAGGAGTTGGCGCTCAATCTTAGTTTGCAAAAGAGGTAATTTATTTGAACGCAGAGTGCGCAGACGCTTCGCAGAGAACGCAGAAGCAAGCAGACATGTGTCATTTACGCCTGATTCTCAGGCTATGACACGA
>JAZRTH010000077.1:0-4060 GCA_045651945.1 Thermoguttaceae bacterium | reverse complement strand
TCTCAGCAGATTCAAGAGCTTGGCTCCCAAAGAATTAACTCGTACGTCCCGTTCCGAAATGGATTGATGCTGTCCGTCGCGGCGTCGTATGCTGTCGGTCTGTTTCTCAATGAACAGATTGCCATTTTCTTTGGCGGGCATGCGGACGACGCCGTCGGCAACGTCTATGCAGACTGCACGCAGGATTTTGTCAGCGCCATGAACTCGGCAATCAATATCGGCACATATAAAAAGATTTTTATTGAAAGCCCGTTGATCAACATGCATAAAGCGGATGTTGTAAAACGAGGTCTTGAACTGAAAGTTCCCTACGAGCTGACGTGGAGCTGTTACGAGGGCGGAGAAAAGCAATGCGGCGAATGCGGTACGTGCATTGACCGTCGGAAAGCGTTCGAGGCGAACGGCGTTGTAGATCCCGTTGGGTATGAAAAATAGCAAATAATCGTTTATTTTAAGAGAAAAATGTACACAATAATCAAAGAGTTTGAAATTTCTGCCGCTCACAAGCTAAACCTGGATTATCCAAGCGACTGCTCAAAATTACATGGGCATAACTGGCGGATTAAAGTGTTTTGCCGATCGAAGGAATTGAACGAAAACGGAATGGTTATAGACTTCACCCAGATTAAAGAGCTGGTTCAGAACAAGCTAAACCATGCGTATCTAAACGATATTCTGGATTTCAATCCGACCGCGGAAAATATTGCAAAATGGATTGTGGACACCGTTCCGTTCTGCTATAAAGCCGTCGTTGAAGAGACGGACGGCAGCATTGCAATTTATGAAAAAGACGTACAAGATTAACGAAATCTTCTATTCCATTCAGGGAGAGGGGGCGAACGCCGGCGTTCCTGCCGTATTCGTCCGATTTTCCGGCTGCAACCGGCGCTGTCCGTTCTGTGACACTGACCACGAATCTGGCGTCGAAATGACCGCCGAACAGATTCGTCAAGCGGTTGAAAAAGCGAGCGCCGGTCTAAAGACAATGGTTGTTCTAACGGGCGGAGAACCGACGCTGCAATTATCTGACGAGGAAAATCTGTTCCCGGACGCCGGCGACCGCCGATTGATTGCTATTGAAACAAACGGAACGGGCGCCGTCCCGAGCTGGATTGACTGGGTTACCGTGTCGCCCAAAGACGATATCCCGCTTGATAAACTGCCCCGATTTAACGAAGTCAAACTGCTCTTTGACAAAACCCGTCTTGACTATTTTCAGCTCTTTAACCGAGACGGAATCACGGCGTTTATTCAGCCGATCGAACGCAGCGGGGAATACAATTTCGACGAGGCGATCGCCTTCGTCAAACAGAACCCCCGTTTCCGCCTTTCCGTTCAGATTCATAAACTGATAGGGATGCCGTGATACGCAAAGAATGAAAGGCGGTAATGAAGTGAGCGTAGCGAACGGAATTACGCAGTTCGCCGAAGGCGAACCGAAACTTCGGAAGCGTACATACCAAACGACGAAGCCGAAACCCTTTTTGGATCGCGGGCGTAAGTCCGCCGAAGAATTTTTGAGCCGCAAAGGACGCAAAGGACGCAAAGAAATGAAAGGCGGTAACGGAGCGACCAAAGGGAGCGCAGTTACGCTTTGTTTGAAGTGTACATACCAAATGACGAAGCCAAAACCGTCCTCTGGATGGCGCCTGTCTCGGGCGCCAACTTGACGGCTCCGCCGTCAAGGAAATGCGGAAGCCTCCAAAAATCTCTTGAACGTGGAAAGCCCCTCCGCCCCGCTGGTTCGCGGGCGTCTTCGCCCGCAAAAGAAAAAATCGCTCTTTCAAAGCGTGAAAATATCTTTACCCCGCTTGCATAGTGTATGAAATTTGTTATAATTTCGTAACAGATGTAGAAAATTATTCCCTTACCCAACTTTTTGAGGAGTTCCAAAGGTCATGACACGCTTTTCCAAAATCTTCGCTCTTACGATTGCGTTGCTCTTATATTCAGGGGGTATATACGCGGAAACTCAAAGCGAAGAAACTGCAAATGATGACGTCTCAACTTCAGAAACTTTGTTCAATCAGGGGCTGAATTATTATAACGGAGACGGTATTCCGGTCAACAAACAGAAAGCTGTGGAATGTTGGCAAAAAGCAGCGGATTTAGGACATGCTGAAGCACAGTTCCGCCTGAGCTGTTGCTATGCTAATGGTGACTGTGTTGACAAAGATTTGGCTGAAGCTGTTAAATGGTTTCACAAAGCGGCAGAACAAGGGCATGCAAAAGCAGAATACAACTTGGGCGTTTGCTATGACAAAGGCAAAGGCGTTGACAAAGACATCGCAGAAGCAGTAAGATGGTATCGTAAAGCGGCAGAACAAGGAAATGCTGAAGCTCAATACCATCTGGGTTGTTGCTATTATGAAGGCGAAGGTGTTGACAAAGATTTGGAAGAGGCTGTTAAATGGTATCGTAAGGCGGCGGAACAGGGAAATGCTGATGCTCAATGCGATCTTGCTATTTGTTATTATCACGGTATCGGTGTTCCGTATGATAAATCAGAGGCTGTAAAATTGTGGCGAAAAGCAGCGGAACAAGGACTTCCGATGGCACAATATACTCTTGGTATAAGATATTATAATGGCGATGGAATTTCTAAAGATAAATCAGAAGCGATAAAATGGTTCCGTCTTGCTGCGGAGCAAGGAGACGAAGACGCTATTGACGCTCTTAAACAACTAGGCGAATGGAACGAAGATTGACGCAAAGTGTAATTCTGTTCGCTAACGCTCGCACCCACGGGTTTACACCTGCGGCTCGCCAAAGCGTAACTCTCGATGTTCGCTCCGTTACCGCCTTCCATTACTTTGCGAACTTTGCGTGAAAATATTTTCACCCCGCTTGAATTTCTCAGGAATTCTATTATACTTTTCAATAGACATAGAAAAATCTTTCCCATACCCCAATAACATAGGAGTTCCAATGAAAATGACATTAACGTCTATAATCTGCGTTCTAACGATAGCGTTGTTATCAGTTGTCGTTTTTACGTCATGTTCTCCAAACGCTGAAAAGAAAGACGAGACAATTCAAAAAACAGAAACGGCAAACGAGGACGTTCCAGACGCTGAAACGATAAATGAATGGCGCCAAGCAGCTGAACAAGGAGATGCAGACGCGCAATATAACTTAGGCGTCTTCTATTCTCAAGACGACAGCGTTGACAAAGATATGACAGAAGCTGTGAAATGGTTTCGCAAAGCGGCAGAACAAGGAGTTGTTGAAGCTCAATACAATCTTGGCATTTACTATTTTGAGGGCGAAGGCATTGACAAAGATATGATCGAAGCTGTAAAATGGTTCCGCAAGGCGGCGGAACAAGGGTACACAAAGGCTCAAAATTTTCTGGGCGCATGTTATGGTAACGGCGAGGGCGTCGACAAAGATTTGAATGAAGCTGTTAAATGGACTCGTAAAGCTGCGGAACAAGGATACGCTGAGGCGCAATTTAATTTGGGAAAGTGTTATTTTTATGGCAACGGCGTTGAAAAAGATTTGAGTGAAACGGTAAAATGGTTTCGTAAAGCGGCTGAACAAGGAGATGCAGAAGCGCAATACAATTTGGGCAACTGCTATAATGAAGGCGTAGGCGTTGAACAAGATCTGAGCGAAGCGGTAAAATGGTTCCGTCTTGCGGCAGAACAAGGGTATGCACCGGCACAATTCAATCTGGGCGCTTCCTATAATAATGGCGAAGGGGTTGCTGAAAACAAGGAGGAAGCGATAAAATGGTTCCGCAAAGCGGCGGAGCAAGGAGATGAAGACGCTATTGACGCTCTTATAGATATGGGCGAATGGAACGACGATTGACGCAAAGCCATCAAAGAAAAAATGCCTTTTTGAATTCGTAGAATAGAAACAAATTATGCGGCTGAAACAGCCGCGATCCAGCGGGACGAAGGGGCTTTAGCTGCGAAAGAGTTTTTTGGAGGCTGCCGCATTTCCTTGACGGCAGAGCCGTCAAGAAGGACTCCGAGGGCGGAGTCCATCCGAGGAAGGGTTTCGGCTTCGCCGTTTTGGTATGCACGCTTCGGACGTTTTGTTCGCCGTTACG
>JAZRTH010000076.1:0-5588 GCA_045651945.1 Thermoguttaceae bacterium | reverse complement strand
GTTCGCCTGACGGCGAATGCGTAATTCCGCTCCCGTTGGTCGCTCCATTACCGCCTTCCAATCCACTTGTTACTCCCTACTGCCTACACTCCCATGAAACGAGAATTGAGAAAACTGTTTGACTCGCGCGTCGAGGCGGTTTTGAAGACGCTGCCGGCGGAGGTTATGGATATAATCAACAACGAAGTTCCGCTGCTGGTAGAGGATTATCCGTCCGACGAGGTCATGGAAACCATGGGAATAGAATATCGTCACGAACTGTGCGGGCTGTTTACCGGAATCGGGATTCCCGAGAAATCCATTGAAACCCCGCCGATGACGCCGGACTCCGTCGTGATTTATCGAGAGGGGATCATCGTTCAGGCGTTAGAATCGGACGAGTCGCTGTCGGATGAATTCTTTGAACGACTCGACCCGGAATTAAAGTTCCTCAAGCCATCTGATATTAATTTAGATCTCCTGGATGAAGAAATCCGTATTACGATTTTACACGAATACGGACATCTTCACGGTTTGAGCGATGACGATTTAGAATCGCTGGGGTATTAAATTGCATTGCAACCGCTTTTTCATTTTTGAAAAAATTTTTTAATTTCCCTCTTGACAGTTTTGTATTATTTGATAAAATAATCAAATGTTATATGAGGAATGCCATGAAAAAGAGTAAATCAAATCTTTCGTCGCCGCAACGGCTGGCAAATCGAGTGAAGATTTGTAAAGCCCTCGGTCATCCAATCCGTTTAGGCATTGTTGAAATGCTGGCAGACGAGAATGAATTATGCGTCTGTGTATTTCAAGAGAAATACAAAGTGGACTATGCCGCCATTTCCCGCCATTTGCTGGTTCTCAAAAATGCGGGACTGGTCGTAGACGAAAAACGGGGAAAGAACGTTTTCTATCGTTTGGCGCGTCCTTGCGTACTTGATATGTTTCTCTGCATTGAAAGTCAACAATGCACTGAGCGAAATTGATGGTTTTATAGTTCATTGGGAAAAACTGAAAATTTTTTTATTTTTATATTTGATTATTTAGTCAAATATTCACAATCCGTTATTTGAAAGGCGTTTTATGAATAAGCAGCTTACCATTGCTGGAATTCTGTTGGGAATTTTCCTAATTGGGTATTTCCTGCCTGTTACAAACAAGGATGTAGACAACGCGATTATCGAAGCGTTTAAGATGCTTCAGTGGTACGCCCGATGTCATACGCTTGCTTGCGTTGTGCCTGCAATCATGATAGCCGGCGCGATTGCGACGTTTCTTGACAAAACGGTTATTATGAAATATTTGGGACCTCAAGCCTCGCCGGTTCAAGCCTATGGCGTTTCCAGCGTTTCCGGTTTGATTCTGGCTGTTTGTTCTTGCAGCGTTTTGCCGATGTTTGCCGGGATTTATCGGATTGGCGCCGGGCTGGGACCTGCGACGACGTTTTTGTTTTCTGGTCCCGCATTAAACGTGATGGCATTTTTTTTGAGCGCTCGCGTTTTGGGCTGGGAATTGGGCATTGCTCGAACGGTCTTGTCGATTGTCGGCGCCATTCTTGTCGGTTTGGCGATGGCGTTCATTTTCAGACGATCCGAGAAAATGCGCGCGGCGACTATCATGATGCTGCCGGATCCTGTCGACACCGGTCGCCCGCTCTGGAAGACGGGGCTGGCGCTGCTGACGATGATTATGTTTCTCGTTTTTAGCGACTGGGTCAATCCTGGGACGTCAATTATTACAATTCCGCAAGGCGAAACCGTTCTGCGAATGGAACAGCGCGATTATACGCCGGTTCTGGTCAAAGATGAAATCCGTTTGGACGTGTCCGTTCTTCAGCAGACAACCGGAGACGTCAACGTTCAGATCAATGAGGTTCTTTCTGACGGCGCGGCGGCAGACAGCTTTGTTCCCGGCAGTAAATTTAACGTTCAGCTGAAACAAATTTCAAGCTGGGAGTCGAACGTTCAGGAATCGTACCAGTGGGCGTTGACGATTTATCAAACCCGATGGTATTACGCGTTGGGGATGTTAGTCCTGTTATTGATTATGTTCTGGCGCTGGTTTACCCGCGATGAGTTAAAAGAGTGGCTTTCTAAAAGCTGGTCTTTTGGCAAATCGATTATTCCATTGCTTTTTGGCGGCATTTTCATAACAGGGTTTGTTTCGTCCCTGATTCCCGCAGAATACGTTGTCAAGCTGGTTGGTTCCAACACGCTCATTTCAAACGTCATAGCGTCGTTGATCGGAACGCTGTGGTATTTTGCCACCTTGACGGAAATTCCGACCATGCAGGCTCTGCTCGAACTCGGCATGCACAAAGGTCCGGCTCTGACGCTTTTGATTGCCGGGTCAACGCTGTCGCTGCCGAGCATTGTGGTCATTGGTCGTTATCTGGGATTTGTGAAAACGTCCGTTTTCGTCCTGCTTGTAGTTGTACTCAGTTCAATTTCCGGATTCTTGTTCGGATTGATTTAGATTTCCATATTAGATTCAAAGGAGACAAATAATGAAAATTCAGGTTTTGGGAACAGGATGCAGCAAGTGTACGCAGCTGTATGCAAACGTTCAAAAGGCGGTTGCTGAACTTCAGTTAGACGCCGAGGTTGAAAAGGTTCAGGATATTGACGCGATTCTGGCTATGGGGGTTGTTTTAACGCCGGGTTTGATGGTTGACGGCAAACTTCGCGCTTCCGGCAGAGTTCCCAACGTGGAGGAGATCAAAAAGTTTTTATCATGAAAGCTGTTAAATACGCATTGTTGACATTTGTCGTTCTGACATTCATAATGCAGATTATTCGCTCATGTGAAGCTGTCAACGTTCGAGAACTGCCTGAAGGAACGTCTGTAATCGTGTTCCACGCCGCGATTCGATGTCCAACGTGCCGGACGATGGAACGTCTGACAAAAGAGCTTTTGGACAACTCGTTCTCGGGTCAAGACGTCGCTTTTTACGTCATGGACTATCAAGCGCCCGAAAATCAGGAAATCGTAAAACGGTTTGGAATTGCAACTGCAACCGTTGTATTTCTCGAAAAAGAGGGCAATTCCGTTCGGTTTGAAAACTTGGTAAACGAAGCATGGGAAACCGTCGGGCAGGAAGAGAGGTTCACACAAACCATTCGTACAAATTTAGAGCGTTTCCTTAAAAAAGAATCTGCCATTCAAACGCAGGACAATAGCGAGGGAACGATTATCAATGAAACCTTAAATTGGGAGTAACGCAGAAATGTTATCAATAAATAATTGCGTCAACCGGTCGCCAGAGAATTTCCCCATCGATCAGGCGCGGCATGAAAGTTTGCTGTTTTCAGGATCAATGCGGCGTTTTGCAAAGCAGGCGATTGTTTTGCTTGCCGCTTTTTTAGGAGCGGTTAACAGCGGTTTGTGTTTTGCTCAAAGTCAGTCGCAGAAATTTGTACCGTATCATTTCAGCGCCAAAGAGCTGGATAAAAAGCTCGGCGTTGACGAATCCGCGCCTAAACCGGAACGGTGCATTCGCCTTGTTTATTTCCATCGCAACCCGGGCTGCAACACCTGTCAAACGATGGCATCATACGTTTTCCAGACGGTTGAAAGCAAATTCCAGAAGCAGGCGCAGAATAAAACTCTTGTACTGCGGTATCTGGACTTTGAAGACCCGAAAAATCGAGCGTTTGTTCAGGCGTTCAATATTAGCTCTCCCTCTTTGATTGCAATTGAGTCCGTGAATAACAAAGACGTCCGATACTGGAAATTGGGGCGAATCTGGTCGCTGGCTGGCAGCAAGGAAGAATTTCAGAGTTATATTTTCAATGAAGTAACTCGAAAACTGGAGCAGAAATAAATGTTGGAGAACTTTTGGGTTGCATTTTCCAGCGCCTTCGCGCTGGGATTTTTATCGTCAATCAGCCCGTGTCCGTTAGCGACGAACATTGCGGCTGTGTCGTATATTGGCAAGTCGTTTGGACGCGCGGATAAACTGTTACAATCCGGCTTCGCCTACGCCTTCGGCAGAGCTGTTGCATATACCGTTTTGGCGGCGATTTTATCGTTGGCTGTTTGCTCGGCTCAAACGGTTGTGCAGGCTGTCGCGATGCAGATTTATTTTTGGTCTGGACCGTTTTTGATTCTGCTCGGCATGGCGTTTTGCGGCATGTTCACGATGAATTTGGGCTTCATGACAAACGAACGCCTTGAAAAAGTTATGAAGAACGCCGGAATAATCAATTCGTTTTTATTGGGCGTGCTGTTTGCATTGACTTTCTGCCCGACGTCCGCCGCTGCGTTTTTGGCTCTGCTGGGGCTTTGTGCGAAAGCAAACTCTATTATACTCATGCCGATGATTTATGGCTTGGCGACGGCGATTCCCGTTTTGGTTTGTGCAATAATTTTAGCGATTACGCCCCAATATCTGGGAAGCGTTTTCAAGATTATTACCAAGATGGATTTTTGGATTCGCAATATTGCCGGCGTTGTTTTTATCGGTCTGGGAATATGGTTTTCCTTGGTTTACGTTTGGATGAGATAAAAAAAGGGAACAGGGAATCGCATTCGTCGATTCCCTATTCCCTAAACCCCATTCTCTATTTCTTCGCCACAGTAGCTTTTGCTACAGGTTCTTCCGCCAGGGCAGGGGCTTCCGCCGGAGCGGCTTCTTCTTTTTTCTCGGCTCCGGTGATGGATGGAAGGATGTCGACGCCGGCGACTTCTTTCATGACTTCGAGCATCGGCGGGAGCGTTTTCGCCATGCCGGTAAGCCAGTTGCCCGTTGCCGTCTGACCGTCTTTGCCAGTCCCGTCCCAAACGACGACCTTGTCGAACTTGATATTGGAAATCGCCTTGGCGGAGGACTCGATCAGGTTGTCGAAATGTTCAAGCATGAGGAGCTTGAACGCGGATTCCGCGCCGCCGCACGCCTCGATAATCTTCTGAAGACCTTCGCCTTTACGAGCGAGAATCTCGTATTCGCCGCGGGCTTTGGCTTCCAGTTCCGCATAGATTTCCGCTGCGCGGCCAGCCGCCTCAACGCGACGCTTTTCAGCTTCGGCTTCCGCCTCGACGATGATCTTCGCCTTTTCGGCTTTTGCCGGGGCTTCCAGCTCGGCGCGACGCTGGGCTTCAATGCGAATCGCCTCGGCTTCCGCCGCCTTTGCCAATGCCAGATGTTCCGCTTCCTTGACGGCGGCTTCTGCAACGGCTTTTTTCGTACCGCCCGCCTGGAACGCTTCCGCCTGTTTTATCATCAACTCGGCTTTAGACGCTGCAATGACGGCTTGTGACACGTTTTCGCCTTCGATCGCCTTAGCGTTGGCGTCTGCCAGACGAATTCGCATTTCCCGTTCCGCTTCTTTGATTTCGGCTTCCTTCTGGAACTCCGCCTGCTGCTGAGCGACGCGTTCCTCTTTGGTGAACTCGGCAATCTGAATGTTCTTGTCGCGTTCAGACTTCTTGACTTCCGCCTCTTTCTGGAACTCCGCCTGCTGTTCGCCGATTGTCTGTTCTTTCGCCAGGTCAGCCAAACGAATCTGCTGATCTCGTTCCGCCTCGCGGGTTCCGATGTTCATGTCGCGATTGGCTTCCGAAACGCGAACCGCCTTTTCCCGTTCCGCGTTGGCACCGGCGAC
>JAZRTH010000075.1:0-4592 GCA_045651945.1 Thermoguttaceae bacterium | reverse complement strand
CGCACTGTAAACGACGCGCTGACTCGCGCGCCGAGTTAACCGCCGGAAGCATGAGCGACATCAAAATGCCGATAATTGTAATAACAACAAGCAATTCTACGAGCGTAAAGCCGAGTCTGCGCATTGTTGAATGATGCAAATTGCGAGAAAACATGTATTTGTCTCCTTAAAAGTTTAAACTGCCAGTTCGAATGCAGTGTAGTTTTTTGCCCTAACTACCTTTTTTATCGCTTAATAATTACTCAATGATATTATCCACTATTTTAGAGTTAATTTGAAGGGGGTCTGCTTATATTTTTCGGAAATTTTTACGATTTTTTTGAAAATAGGCGCCTGAGCATGGCTCTATTTTTGGCAATTACCACAAAAAATAACGTCAACCAGCTTCCTAAACTGATGAGAGCGCCTATGTAAACGCTTTGGGGGGAGAACTGAAATTCTGCCGTCCAGACGTTGGAATCGGGCGCATCGAGCGTCAAAAACAGCCCGTCGGATTCGTAAACCGGGATGGAAATCGTTGTCGGTTTTCCGTCTGACGTCGTTCCTGTAAGCGTCGCTTTCCAGCCGGGATAATATGCAACTGGAAATCGTTTTATCGAGGTCGTGGTCGGACTGATAACGACTGAAAAACGGTTTGTTCCCCGCCAGGTTAATGGGGTTTCGAAGCCGCCCTGACGGATGCTCTCCTTGACGTTCTTGCCTATATTATAATTAACGTTTTCCTGAAAAGTTATTTTTTCTCCGTCAAATGACACAAATTGTTCACAATATTCTTTTTCCTCCGCCCCGCCGCGCCCTGCCCCGTCTCGAAGAAATTGAGCGTAATTTTTCAGCATAAACGTCCCACCGTATCGCATGGTCGTTGTATGCTGATATAACCCGTTGTAAGCAAAGAAAGAATCTCGATTCCACTTCGCCAATTCCGACTCCCGATTGACAGAGCTGGTTTCTCGAAACGCCGTTGGCAGCCAGTTGTTTCCCCGTAAACAAATTCGACGGCACGGTGCAGACCATTCCACCGCTTTTGAGTCAAATATCGATGCTGGAATTGGCGTTAAGAGCCGCTGAGAATAGACCGACAAGTCCAAAAGAATCAAAACAAGAATAATCGTAGCGCTGAGCCGGCGGCTGTTTTGATTCTTTAACAGACTGCAAACGCCAATGAGCAAAAACGCCGACGCGAATTGCAGAGTAAACGTTGAGACGTCTCTGGATTCTGCCTGATACGGTCCGTATTGAACATTGGACAGTCCGTCTGTAATGCGAGGGAGAATAGTCGGAGCGATGAAATACCACGCAATGACAGCTATTGCCGTTACGCCCAGACAAACGATAATTCGGTATCGGAATTGAGAATCCGCCCACAGGCGATCCCAGCCGTAGGCGGATAAAACGCTTATCCCCATTGCGGCGACGGTCAGCCATTTTGCCGGATAACGAAACATGCCGTAGCCGGGGAAAATAGACGTCAAAAGCCAGTACAGCCCGCCCCAGCCGGAAGAAACGCTTTGCGTGTAGTCCGTCTCCGTCCAGTATCCAATTGATTGAATCAGATATCCGACAGACAATCGCCCCATTGACGCCATCAGTGCGAAGACGACTATCCAGCTTATCCAAACGCGTCGGCTGTTGGAGCGATAAAACGTTAAGCTCAAGTACGCAAGGAAAAACGGGACGGTTCCCATATAAAGCGACGGGACCCAAAAGGCGTCGTCTGATCCGGGTAAGGCGTCAATCCATCGCTGATAAATCGGGAATTGACGTCCGTAGACTTCAGGAACGGCAAACTCCAACACTCGCCACGGGGGCACGCTGAAAGCGTATTTCGTTTCGGTTGCTGTCATGGAATTGTTGGATTCGCTCCGGTCGCTGTTGAACGTCAATTCCGCCGTTGGCAGAAGTTGAATTGCCGACAGAAGAAATCCCCAAATTGCAATTCCCGCTAAAACCAAAACCATATTGAATAGAGAATGACGTTTTTTTGTATGTGAAATTGTCTTGGATTCCGTCGTTGTGTTGTTAGCTTTTCTCCATGATTTTAACGCTAATATCAACGCTAAAAGCAGAGCCAAGATTCCCAGATTGTACGCCGTCTGAACGTCTCCGCCAAGCGTCATGAGCGCCAAAACCATTCCCGATAAACAGACGTAGTACAATCGCCGGGTTCTCAATGCGCGTTCGATTCCGTACACGCCCAGCGGCAGCCAGGCGGCAGAAACCAGATACGGAAGGTTTGAGTATTGGAATAAGACAATCCCCCCAAAGGCGTATGAAATCGCCGCGATTAATCCTGCGCTGACAGAACGTCCCCAGCGTCGAACGAGAAAAAACATCGTTCCCGCAGCCAGTGTCACATGTCCAATTATATACAGGTTAAACGCCAGCCAGACGGGAATCGGCAGAGCCAAAATCCAACTTGGCGGATAGAATAACGCGGTTGTCGGGTTCGCAGCCAGCGGGAATCCCAAATTCAAATACGGCGTCCAGAAAGGCAGCTCGCCCGCTTGAAAGCAACTGTGAAGATATAAAAAAAGCGGATAATAAAAGTGTGACGCATCGCGATATCCGGGAACGGTTCCCGGATAAAAGACAAGGCTGGAAAAAACAAACGCCGTCGTCAAAAGGACGATTGCCGTCAAAACGGTAAAAACGACAGCGTTCTGTTTATTCATGCCGTTCTGCGTCTGCCAAACATTTTGGTTGTCTGAAAAACAGCAGAAACAACCAGACCAATCAAACCTGCGATTATTAACGATTTGCCGGGATTGACAACCGAGGCGTTGTGCATGATTTGCGCTCCGAATACCAGACCGACGCCGCAAATGCTCATTCCTATGCTCAAACTTAACAACGGACGTTTAGCAGATCGCTCGGATTCTTCTTTTGTCGTATCGACGATTAACTTCGGCGTAAAGTCGCATTTGGATTCTGCCGTTTCGGAGGAAACGGTTTTTTCCGCTGCCGAATCGTCTTGCGGTTCCGTTAACGAACGGCTAAGAGTTTCAAGAGACGATTCTGACGGCGCTGCGTTAGACTCTGACGGTTCTATGGTTTTCTCTGCTTCCTGCGGAGAAAAAGAAAACATGTCCTGCGGCATGCATTCGACTTCTTTCGCGCTTGTCAAACAGCTTTCCACATCGTCCGTCTGTTCGATACAGCTGCAATTCTCCGGCGCCTGCCAGGAATCGGAATCTAACTCTGCCTGGTAAATGCTTTGAGAATACAAATCCGCCAACGGCGTTGGAGACGTCCGGCTTGGAGGAGGCGTTTGAAATTGACGAAACGGATCAGAGGAATCCTGATTGAAATGACTTTTCCTTCTGGAATTCGTTTCCGAAGCGCTGCTTTCGGCGCCCAAAAATCCAGAAAGAAAATCTTCTGCCTTGGAACTGATCCGAGTAATATCGTCTTCCAAATTCCACGCATTGATTTGAGACCCCGATAAGCTGGAATTCCAATCGTCAGAATATATGCTGTCCGCGCTCATTTTACACCTTAGCTTTCTTGCTATAATTGTCTAAAATATCTTTCGACTATTGTAAGTATCGGTATTTCAGACGATAAACTATAGCGGTTCTAACGATTATTTCGGCAGACGACAACGCGATTCAAGCCGGCAAAATCCTTGACTGTTTTAACAAATGTTAAAGCAGGGTTTTTAGATAGAATATTTAAAATCTGCTCATGGATTATGGGGCTGAGTTCAAATAAAAGCCATCCACCGGGTTTGAGTCTGTCAGGCGCCTGAGCAAGCAGTTTTTCGATTAAATCCGTACCCTTTGGACCGCTAAAGAGCGCCGCCGCAGGTTCAAAATCGCGAACCGAAGCGTCTAGCGTTGCACGCTCTTCTTCTCCAATATACGGCGGATTGCTGAGAATAAAATCAAATTTTTCTTCTGAATTTATTGCAGAAAACAAATCTGAATATCGAAATTCGATTCGGTCGCTGACCTCGTGAGTTTGAGCGTTGATTTTTGCTACATCTAACGCTGCCTGAGAAATATCAACCGCAACAAATCGACATGAGGGCAGCTGTTTCGCCAGAGTTATCGGGATAATGCCAGAACCCGTACCGACGTCAAGGATGTTCAGTTTGACCTCTTGCAGAGGGTTGGCGCGGGGGACGAATTTAATATACGTCTCCCCGGTTTCCGAGTCCGTAACGGTGTCTTCTGTCGATGGTTGCGAAACCTCCTCCGCCTCGTTTTTCTCCTCTTGCGGTTCCCCCAGTTCCTGCTTTTTAATAATATCCAGAGTTTCAATAATCAGATGTTCCGTCTCCGGACGGGGAATGAGCGTATCCGGAGTAACCTTGAACGACAGCGAGTAGAATTCCTTCTCCCCAATCAGGTAAGCCGTTGGTGTTCCCATCGCGCGACGCTTGACGAAGTCCCGGTACGTTGACCGAACTTCGTCAGACGCGGGTTCCATAAATCGAGTATATAGCCCAATTCGTTCGCATCCCATCGCCTTAGCCAGCAGTATTTCGGCATCCAGACGCGGCGTGTCAACCCCATGCTGAGCAAAATAGTCAGCAGTCCATTTTAATAAACGTCCAACAGTCCAAACGTCTTGTTCTTGCTGGTCAGGCA
>JAZRTH010000074.1:0-4089 GCA_045651945.1 Thermoguttaceae bacterium | reverse complement strand
TCAACAAAAGGCCAGCGCCGTTTTTCGGGCGGGAATGGTGGTTTATGTTCTGCTTTTTGATTCCCTTTGAAATCATCGGCTTGGCGATGGTCTGGGCGTCTTTAGCTCAGCTTTTTGCGCCGTTTACCTCGCAAAGCTGGACGTTTTCCTCCAACAAAGCCGTTCGGAAGCGAACGCTGTTTGGATTCCCGTTTATCCGGCGCTTTGACATGATGGAGTTCTCGTATTTGGAGATTCATCATTATCCGTACCAGCCCAGCGCCAACAAAGACGAGCTGACTTTTTACGACAGAAATGACAGAAAAATTCTGACAATCAAAAACCTCAATCGAGCAGACGCCCGGTGGATTGCCAACGAGGTTTTGACAATGCTGTAACCCAAGCAGTATGACAATATAGGTAAAATACAGTGAACTAATCCTTTTCAGTATACGTAAATAATCGGGAATGGGGCAGGGCGACGACGCCTTTTTGCTCCCTTTTTCCCGGCGCTTGTAAAAGTAAAAATATTGAATATAATATTAGATGTAGTTGAGAACGGCATGGCGTCGTTTTTCAGACGCCCATACTTTTCCCTTAAACGCCTGTTGGCAGTTTCCTGACTCCAAACATCAAAGTCAAATCCACGATACTCAACAGGTTTTCATAACTTACTATTCCTTTTTTATATTGTTAGAAGAAACATTTACTCTGCCGAATAACGAGTCTGTCCTGTCTTTGTTTGGCGCGTGCGATAAATACGTACGCCGCGTCGAAGACGCCCTGAGCGTGAAGATTTGGACTGACCGCGGTCAGGTTCACGTCTCCGGAAACGAATCGCAAGTCAAACAGGCGACTTCCGTTTTGAAATCCATGGCTTCCAAGCCGGAACTGACGGACGACGACGTTGCCTGCTGCATCAATGCGGCTCAAGGCGCGACTGGCGCTAATACAGAATCGGAACTGGAGTTTTCCCATTCCCCGACCGTTCCCCGTATTGAGATTCAAGACGAAGTCAACCCGACGGACGTCAAGACGCTCGAAGTCTTTACGGGGCGCAAAATCCGTCCGCGCACAGCAGGGCAGGCGAGATTCCTTAAAGCCTTGCAGAATCACGACATAACGTTCTGCTACGGTCCGGCGGGAACCGGTAAAACGTACCTGGCGGTCGCGGCGGCGGTGGCGGCGATGAAGAAAGGCGCGGCAGAGAGAATCATGCTGGTTCGACCAGCAGTCGAAGCGGGAGAAAGTCTCGGCTATCTGCCCGGCGACTTGAGAGCCAAAATCAATCCGTATTTGCGACCGCTGTTCGACGCGCTTCACGACATGATGGATCCGATGACCGTCCGCCGTTTGACGGAAGAGGACATCATCGAGGTTATTCCGTTGGCGTACATGCGCGGCCGAACGTTTAACAACGCGTATATTATTTTAGATGAAGCGCAGAATACAACAATTTCCCAGATGAAAATGTTTTTAACGCGCATGGGCGAGAACTCCCGCATGGTTGTTTCCGGCGACATCTCCCAGATTGACCTGCCGCCCAAAACGACCAGCGGTCTGATTGACGCCTTGCGCCGTTTGCGTAAAATAAAGGGAATTGCAATGGTTGAACTGGGGACAGCCGACATCGTTCGGCATCCGCTGGTTCAGAAGATTGTCAACGCTTACGAGGGGAATTCATGAGTTCCGGAACATCGTCCAGCAGTCGAACGCGAAAGCAGCGTCTTCTCCGTTTCGGCGCCGATAAATCGACGTCGATCTGGGAGCAGATATTTAATTGGGACAGGATCCAGGTTCTCTTTTATTACGTGCTGTTCGTCGGTCTGGTTGCCGTTGTAAACGAATCCTGGCGACCGGCGTTTTTCTATCAGATTTATTTTACGCCTTCTCACAGCATATATTCCCGCGTAGACTTTTCCGCAATTGACGAAGAGTCCGTTGAAATGGCGCGCCTTCAAGCCAGACAACAGGCATTGAGAGTATACCGTCAAGATAACGCGCCAATAGAGGAGATGTATAAAAGACTCCATCACGATTTACAAACCATTCACATTGCTAAAAACTCTAATAAAGTTTCCTATAACGCCTGGTCTAATTTTGTTACAGTAAAAGAATCCGGCGGAGTTGTCAGCAAAACAACCTCCGCGCAAATGCAAAAATGTTTTGCCGCCACGCAAAATCTGTTCAAAGAAGACGAATCGCTGTCTGAATTTGACGAAAAGCTGGAACGAGTTCTTCGACCTTATTGGGATCGCGGAGTTTTAAGAAAAATTGACAGGGATTCTCCGCTTACGACCATTCGAACAGACGCGATTAAAATCGTATCGTACAACGAGCTCAATGAAGAGAACCGCTGGTTAATGATGGAAGAGGTTTACCTGCAAGACTGGGAGCCTTTACATCAGGAAATCAAAAAAGAGTTCAATTCCAGCGACGAAATAGCGGAGATGGTTTTTCATTGGCTCAAGCGATTTATGCCGTCAACGTTGATCCTGGATCTCGATTTGACTAAACAGGAAAGCGATCAGGAAGCGGAAAAAGTTCAAAACATGGAAACAATCTTTAGAAAAAACAGCCGTTTGGCGGAAGCGGGCAAACCAATTAAGCCAAACACCTGGAATATTCTGAAAATTGAATATAACAAATGGGAATCGCAGCAAACTTTATGGAGCCGCATTCAGCGCTTCATTGCAGCATGGGCGGCATTAAGTCTGTTTTTCATTCCCAGTTTATATTTTTCATACAAAAATCCTCAAAAGGTATTTGACGGAAAACGGAAAACGCTCCTGCTTTGCTTTATTACGCTTTTGGTAGTTTGGGCGTCAAAACAGCTCTCAACGCTTGGATGTAATGGACAAACGATGGTATTGTTCATGTACGCCGTGCTGCTTGGAATTGCTTTTGGACGCCGAACTGCTTACCTGTTGATGTCGTGTTTGATGTTTGTCGCAGTCCTCGGCTCCGGCGGCGGTCTGACAGAACTGATTTATATAGGCGGCGTTATCGGAATTGCAATTCTACCTCTTAACAAATACTACGACCGCAGACGTCTGATTTATATATCAATTATCACAGCTATATTTGCTTTTGCGTTGTCGATAGTATGTAACGTTCTCAACTCTCAGCCGTTGAATCTGGATTTGCTGAAATTCGCCGGCATTTCCGCCCTGTGGATTATCGGCGGCGGTTTCTTGATTCAAGGTCTGGTTCCGTTTGAAGAATGGTATTTCGGAATTATTACCGACACGCAGCTATTGGAGCTGTCCAATCCGACGCATCCGTTGATGCAGGAACTCATTCAGCGAGCGCCCAGTACGTACAACCACTCTTCCTTTGTAGCGGCGATTTCAGAGGCGGCGGCGCGTTCAATCGGCGCGTGGGGGCTTCTGTGCCGGGTCGGCGCGCTGTACCACGACGTCGGCAAATTCGTTACTCCAGAATACTTTGTCGAGAATCAAAAATCCCTTTCCGATTCCCAGCACACCAACCTCACGCCGTCGATGAGCGCGTTGGTTATTATCAACCACGTTAAAAACGGGGTCGTTTTGGCGAAAAAATGGGGGTTGCCGCAGAGGGTTATCGACATGATAGAACAGCACCACGGAACGACTCTGGTCAAGTATTTCTATAATAAAGCTATTGAAGAACAAAAGAAAAAACTCGAAGAAAGCAATCCGGAAATGTCTTCTACTGGACTTGCCCGGCTGATGACGGAAGACGTTGACGAATCCATGTTCCGCTATCCCGGACCGAAGCCGCAAACCAAAGAAACCGCAATTCTCATGCTGGCGGACTGCGTCGAAAGCGCGTGCCGAACGCTGGTCGAACCGACGCCAAAACGCGTTGAAGATCTCGTGCGAAGCATAACTGCAGATAAATTGCAGGACGGTCAGTTTGAGGAAACCCAGCTGACGTTCAACGAATTAAAAACGATTCAGGACGCCATCGTTTTGGCGATCATGTCGATCTATCACGCCAGAATCAAATACCCGTCTCAGGAATAATCGCTCATCAGGGGGAAAAGGACATTTAGAGCGTCTTTCTCCCCCGTTTTCGTTTCTTGTAAAACTCGGTCTTTACTTTTCTTCATTTTTTCGAAAAAAAACG
>JAZRTH010000073.1:0-2247 GCA_045651945.1 Thermoguttaceae bacterium | reverse complement strand
AATGCAATTGCAAGCTGCCTTGTCAACGTCTACAGACGACGCTGTAAAGCAGATCCCTCAGACGCTTTCCCAGTACGGGGAAACGCTGAGAATGATCTTCCTGGCGGACGAAAACGACCAAAACGCGCAGCGCATGGACAGATCTTTGGGATCGATTACTCATCTGATTGACCTGTACTCGTCAAACCTCGACAAGGCGATTGGAACGCTTGAAAAGAACGCGCCGCTTGTTACACAACTCCAAAAGGCGAAAACCGACCTGGCGTTGATTCGTTACCATCTCTACGACGAAGGCGGGCTGCCGGGACTGGTTCCATCGCTCAATCCGGACGCCGTCGATTTATGGCGAACCCCGGAAGATCGCCTGCCCGTCTGGCTGCCGATTACCGTCTTGCTTTACGGGGACAAAACCGTTCTCAACGGCTATCCGGAAACGAAAATCGAATCGTTCCGCAAGGCGTGGGACAAAGCCGTCAAGGCGACGTCGTCCAACAACGCCAAAGAACAATCCGCTGCGTTTGAAGAAATCCGTTCCGTCTTAAAAGACCTTGGACGTTACGCCGATTCCAAGCGCGACGCTCTGCTACCGAAAGATCGTTTGGACGCTAAAGTTCTGGACGCGTCGCGGTATCCGACAACTCCCAAAGCGGACAAACTGCTTCAATGGGAACAGACGTACTATAAAACCAAACCGTTTAATTGGTCGCTCGTTTTCTCGACGTTGGCGACAGTCGCTTGCCTGGCGCTGGCGTTCTTCCCGCGGCGAAGCAAGCTCGCCTTTGCCGTTCCTGTAACGCTTCTGGCGATAGCGGTAATCTATTCCGGTTTCGGACTTGGCTTGCGCGGATACATCATGAGCCGGTCGCCGGTTGCGAACATGTTTGAAACTATCATGTTCGTTTCGTTCATGTCGGGCGCGCTGGGATTGATTCTTCCGCTGGCGCTGGCGTATCCAGAGAGAATGCGTCAGGCGTGGAACGACTCGCGATTGCAATTCAAATGTCCGTTAAAGCGATATTTGCCTTTACAGATTGTCCGATGGGGTCTCGCCGCGATTCTGTTTTATATGATGGTCTTCGTTTCCTACGGGGCAGGACAGGGCTATGCCGCCGTCAGCCTTCTGCCGCGTCTGGCATACGGCGCGGCGCTGCCGTGCGTTTCCGACCTGTTTGTCTGGCTGTCGTCGCTGGCGTTGCTGGGCATCGTTGTCGTTTACGTTCCGCGAACAATCATCTTCCCGTTTATGATGACGCGAAAGTATAACAACGAATCCAACGCCAACGAAAAGCCGCAAATTTCGATTGTCCCCCTGCTTTGCGCTTCCGCGCTGACGACGCTTTTAACGGCGGCGGCTTTGCATGCGCCCATGTTCAACGACAGCTTGAAAAACCTCATGCCGATTCTTCGTGACAACTTCTGGCTTGGCGTTCACGTTATCAGCATCGTCGGCGGATACGGAACCGCCATGCTCGCTTGGGCGCTGGGCGCGGCGGCTCTGTTTGCGTTTACCGTTGGAAAGTACACGACAGACGAAACAGGCGCGGTCGTTCCGCCGGCGATTACGTCTACGCTTTCCCGGCTGATGTATCTTTGCATTCCCGCCACGATTTGGCTTTTGGCAATCGGGATTATTCTCGGCGGTCTTTGGGCGGACGTCTCCTGGGGACGCTTCTGGTCGTGGGACAGAAAAGAAGTTTGGGCTCTGATTTCGATGTTCGTCTACCTGATTTTCGTTCACGCCCGACATTGGGGCTGGTTCAAACGCAATCGTGACATGACCATGGCGCTGACGTCCGTTTTCGGCGCGCTGGCGATTCTCATGGCGTGGTACGGCGTCAACTACCTGCTCGGCAGCGCAATGCACGGATACGCGTCCGGCTCCGGCGGACTTGTTCCCGCACTCGCCTTTGCCGGCGCAAACGTCGTTCTGACGGTCATGGCGCTGATAAGATACGGAATTGTTGGGAAGAATTAGAAATGGAAGGCGGTAATGAAGCGACCGAAGGGAGCGGAATTACGCAGTTCGCCGAAGGCGAACCGAAACGCCAGAATTACCAATACCCATTGAGCTCATCAAACCGAAACGCCGGAATTACCAAAATCCAATTGATTGGCAACGTCATTGGTTATTTATGTAATCGAAAACGGATTGGAATTCTTCGTCGTTGAAAACGTATCTTGTACTTGCTAATCGCGTCCAGATTTTAATACCGTCCGGAAATTGTCTTTGTTTATGCAATTCGAGCG
>JAZRTH010000072.1:0-7189 GCA_045651945.1 Thermoguttaceae bacterium | reverse complement strand
ATCCCCATGGGAAAACTGATTCAACCGGAAGACATCGCTGAAACGATTCTGTTCCTGGCAAGCGAACAGGCAAGATTTCTTACCGGACAAGTTATAAAAGTCTCCGGCGGTCACGCGCTGTAAGATCATATTTGTCTGCTGCCGTTCCCGGTTATACCACATACATGTTCCGTGTAACTGTTACCAGATAAACTTTTTTCAAAAAAATCGTTAATTTATAATATTCACCCCTTGAAAAAGAGAACAACAGGTTTTATAATTTCGTTATATGTTAAGAAACTTTTAGATTCGTTCATAGAAGTTTTCACAAGAGTTGGATTCAATCATCATACATGAAAGGATTGAGATGAGAGAAGAGAAGCGTTATTCTAACTATAAAAAATGTAAAGTCCTTAGAAAAAAAGGCGGCAATTCCATTGATGGTAAAAAAGTTGTTGCAAAGAAAAATTTGAAAAAAGGTGAAGTTGTTTGTTACGTCTGCGGAATTATTTTCAATTATCATGATGATAAATACGACGCAGCAGTTGGGAAGATACACAATAAAAAGTATAAAGGGCTTTATGTTTTTCACCATCACGGTCGCTACATGAGTATTGATCCACGTAATCATATTTCCAGATTTATCAATCATAGTTGCAAGCCTAGTTGTTCTTTTTCTTGGGATTCTGAAAAAGAAATGATTGTAATACGCGCCAATGATCCTATCGAAGCAGGCGGCGAGATTACAATCAATTACTCACGCGGTTGGTTTGAAACACACAATATTAGATGTCGATGCGGTTCTGATAATTGTTGGGGTTGCATTTATCAAAATGATGATGAACAATCAGAATCTCCTAAACCCAAAAGAGGCTCTTCAATTCAAATTTCTGAAGAAGGAAAACGTTTTGAAAAAAAGTGCAAAGGATACGAGCGCAGTTCAAAACTTCGCCAGGCTGTTATTGAACGCGATGGATACGTTTGCCGAGTTTGCGGAAAATCGCTTGAAGAAACTTATGGCTCTTATGCTAAAAAGTTAATTGAGGTTCATCATGGCGTACCGGTTTCATCAAATAACGGCGCGTCATTTGAGAGTTCAATTGAAGACATGATTGCAATTTGCCCCAATTGTCATAGGGTTCTTCATCATCGTTTTCCAGAAAAACCGGGCAAGGAAGCAATCGATAATTTACAAAAACAGATCCTGGCGCAACGTAAAAGGAAAAGAAGGAAATAATATAAGAACTCAAACCTTTATAAATGGCATTTTACGCAAGCGCAGTCTCGCTAAAAGATACGAGAAGCTCGCTTGCGTAATTGCAAATTGATAATTGCTAATTGTTATTTGATCATCGCTGCCATTCCAGCGTCGAAAGCGGCGAGGTTGACGTCGACGAACTTCGGCTTGCAGCATTTCTCAATGGCTTCTTTCCAGGATTCGACCGGCATGTCCAGTTCCGTTGACATCGCGCCCAGCAAGACTGTGTTAGCAGCGCGGATGTTGCCCAGCTTCTCGGCAATCGCTTCAGCGTCGAGATAAATCAATCGGCTAAACGCCTTTTCCAAGCGCTCCTGAGCATCGTCCGGATAGGTTGCCGCGCCCATCGAAACCGTAACCGGGACGATTCGCTGCGCGTTGACAACCGCCAAACCGTCTGCCGCGAGGTATTCGTGATACCGCAGGGCCTCGATTCGTTCCAGAGCAACCAGCACAGACGCGGTTCCCGGGGCGATGAGCGGGCTGTGGACTTTCGTTCCGTATCGAATCTGAGCGACAACCGAACCGCCGCGCTGCGCCATGCCGTGAACTTCGTTCGTCTTAACGTCAAACCCGCAAATCATTGCCGTTTGAGCGCAGATTTCGCTCGCCAATAAAATTCCCTGACCTCCGACGCCTACCAGCGCGATGCTTGTCGTATTTTGATTCTCGTTGCTCATTTGTTCTAACTGGGTAATAGGGTTAGCTATTAGTTGCCAGCTTCTAGCTACCAGCTGAAACAGAAGCTAACAACCAAAATTCATTATAATCTATTGTCTAAATATTGCAAGTAGGCGGTAAAACGATTAGTCAGAAGATATAAGACTCTCGCTTGCGTAATTACTAATTACTAATCACTAATTACGAATTATTAATCGCCTCGCCGCCCAACGTCGTAATTTGGAAATCCCTGGGAAAATTCTCCGCCAGGTATCGGTTGACATTTTCGACGGTTAACGACTCAATGTTGGTCAAATGCTCGTCCAGAGTCCGGATCGTTCCCAAGTTTATCCAGTCGCTGGCGGCGCTGACCGATCTGGCTCCGCAGGATTCCTGCTCCATAATCAAAGACGTCCGTTCCCGCGTCTTGACCCGATTCAGTTCTTCTTGCGTAACCCCTTCAGCAGAAAGCTTTTGAATCTCTGAAAGCAAGCCATCTAAAGCAACTTCTGCATTTTCTGAACTGGTTCCCAAAGAGCAGAAGACGGCGGCGCAGGTCGGATACATGAAGTTATACGCGCTGACCGAATAGCACAATCCCTGCCGCTCTCGAAGCTGGGTAAACAGACGCCCGCTGGCTTCGCCCCCTAATACTGAGGTTCCCACCATTTGCCGATAAAAATCCGGGTGAGAATACGGAACGCCATCGTAGGCAACAACGATCTGCGTCTGTTGAGCGTCATATTCGATATGGCGATTCTGCCGAGTCGGCGCGGCGGACTGGATTGTCAGCGTCCCTTGCGACTTCCACGATCCAAACAACGATTCGACCTCGTCCTGAAGCTCGTTCCAGTCAAACGCCCCTGCTACGGACAGAATCGTTCCGTCTGGGCGATAATACTTTTTATAGAAAGACGTTAGCTCGTTCAACGGAACAGAATGAAGGACGTCTATATCGCCGTATGGGTGTTCGTTCCATGGCGAGGGGAAAAAGTCTTTTTGCGCCGCCAAGCGCGCTATTAAAGCCGGGTTGTCTTCTATCCCAACCCTTTCTAAAATAACGCTTTGCCGAGACGGTTCCAGGGAATCTTCGTCAAAATGCGCATCCTGAGCCAAGGCGGCGTAAATTTCCAGGACGTCGTGAAGGTAAATTGCCGGGAATGCGGCAAGATAGGAAACGTATCCTATTCCGACTTTTTCCCCCCGTTCAACCCCGCGGAGCAAAAGCTCTTCGATAAACTGACGGCTATCCCATCGACCGCAGCCGCGAAGCGCCATTTCACAGCAAAACGACGCTACCCCGCGGCGAGTTGGGGACTCGTACCCAACCCCAGCTGGCATTTCCAGGGAAAAAGCGCAGGACTTCAAATACGGCATCGATTCTGCCAGCAAAGTCAGTCCGTTAGAATACGTTTTCGTAAATATCATGGTCGCCTATTATAGCAGGGAACGGCGAATAGGGAATAGGGAGCGGGAGTCTAATTAGTAATTTATAATTAGTAATTACGCAAAGCGTCCTCTAGCGCTACGCCTTCACTTTATCTTGCCTAGAACTACTATTTTACCAATGTAATATTTTTTTCTAAATTGTTATCTTTGAATGAATTGTCAAAACCATGAAAGACAACAAATCTGATTTATGCAATATTATCTAAAAGGGATTTTAGAAAATTATTTCAAAAGAGAAAAAAATTAGTAAGGGTATATTGGAGAAAAAGCCGTATTAAGTATAATATGAAGGAGCGTAAATATAAAAATTGGGAACGATTTTATATCAAAACGCTCTAATAAATAAATTAAACATAGTCGCCTAATTATACAATATGAGTCAACCTGCGTCAACTCAACACAACGAACCTACTCCCTCCATGCCTCCGGAAACAGCGGCAGAAGAGCAAAACATTTACGCTCAGGAAGAAATCTCCATGTGGGCGATGTTTGGAGTTTTACTTGTCGCGTTGTTGCTGACCTATTCCAAATCGCTTCAAATAGCCATGGACTCATGGAATACGGAATTGTATTCTCATGGGTACCTGATTCCGTTTATGGCGGCGGTGCTTTTATGGCTTCGCCGGGAACCGTATCGTCCTTTTCCGATGTGGCATCGCTGGGTAGGTTTGGGGTTGCTGGCAGTAACGCTTTTGGGCTCGTATCATGCAGAGTATTATGCACAAGAGTTTGTTATGCAGATGTCGTTTGTTCCAGCAGTGGCATTCTGCTTTTTGATAGCCGGCGGCTGGCCGTTGTTTCGATGGGCTGGTCCTGTGTGTTTCATACTGTTTTTCATGTTCCCGCTATATTGGGGGCTTGAACGGCACATGCTCGAACCGATGCAGCTTTGGGCAACGACGTCCAGCGCCTTTATGTTGCAATTGATGGGATTTGTCGCAACGCAGTCCGGCAACGTTATTACAATTAACGACATTCCGCTCAACGTAGTCGGAGCGTGCAGCGGGCTTCGCATGACAACAATTTTTGTAGCGTTATCCATATTTTTTGTTTTGATCAGCCAGCGAACCTGGTGGGAAAATTTAATCATTTTACTTTGCGCTATTCCGATTGCTTTGATTGTCAATATTATGAGAATCACCGTAACCGGGATAGGCTATTCCATTTTTGGCGTCGGTGGAACGGCGGAAAAGTTAATTCATGACTGGTCCGGCTTGGCAATGGCTCCAATGGCGTTAATTCTGCTTTGGGGCGTTGTCCGTTTGTTGTCAACGCTTTTTTATGAAGAAGAAGTTGATGAAAATACTGCCATAAAGATTTTCGAAAGACCGGGAACTGCCGCAGCAGAAAAAGAAAATTCAATTGCAGACGAAAAAAACAGCGTCAATTCCAATGAAGACGCTAAAAAATGATTGCACAAACAAATTAAATAGAACGTATTGATTATAACCGTTTTAATATCCATTTTAAATTTTCATTGAAACTTTAGAATAAGGAATATTCACGTGAGTACGAACTTTCCAAATCAAGACAGACGTCCGGAAAACAATTCAACGTCAACCGCGTTGACGCCGGTAACTCAGCAGGGAACTGCGCTGCGAGTAATTCAACCGCAGCCGGAAATCGTTAAACAGGCGCCCCGACCGAGCGATATTCTTCATGGTTTTCGCCGCCGATGGGGTTGGGCGTTGCTGGCTGGCGTTATGGCGTCAACTATTGCCGTTGCCGCCGGCTGGATTATGATTCCAGTAACGTATTATACAGACGCATGGCTTAACGTTCAGGCACAGGCTCCGTACATCGTTTCGCCGCTCAATTCCAAAAACACGTATTTGAACCAGCGCGGCGCGCAGGCGGTTTTGATTAGAAGCCCCTTCGTTTTGAAAACGGTCGTTCGTGAATTGGACGTCAACAGCTATCCGGAAATGAAAGGCGTAATCGACCCGGTAGACTGGATTGGAAAACGTCTTCAGGTTACCTTCCCCGGCGGAACGGACATTATGTCAATTGGCATGTCCGGCAAAGACCGCAACATGATTACGGAAATTGTCAACGCGGTTAAAGACGCGTACATGCAGGAAGTCGTTACTGTAGACCGCGAAAACCATCTTCGCCGTAAAAACGTTCTGGAACAGGCGTACACACGAAACCTTCAGCAGATTGATAAAAAGACGTATCTTTATAAAGAACTGGCAGACCAGGTTGGTTCCAGCGATTCCGACGCCGTCAAGCAGTCCGCTCGATTGAAGCTGCAGACCATCGACGGTTTGAAAAGCAAAGTCATGGCTCTGGACGCTCAGATTGCCGGCATCAACACTCGAATTGAACTTCTCCGCGCTCGTTTGGCTGTCTTGCCGGAAGCGGAACAGCCTCTGGATCCGGAAGCGCAAGCACAGCGTCAGGCGCAGGCTTTGGAAGCGGCAACTCAGCAGATGGTTCGTCAAGATCCTGAAATCGCCAAAATGCTTCAGCGTATTGAATATATGGACGCTCGAATTGAAGCGACAAAACAAGTTGTTAAAGACGGCGAAAACGCACCCAAGGTTCAGCGTATGATTACCGCCAGAAACGATATGGTAAAACAGCTTGAGGAACGCGCCAAACAGCTCACTCCTTTGATTAAAGAAGAACTTCGTCAGAGACTGGCGGAAGGCAAAGTTACCACCCCGCCAACGGCGGCTGAAAAGATTCAGGCGGCTATTGACGCAGACTTGCTGGACAAATCCGTTTTTGAAAAGCAGCGTGAAGCAATTTACGCTCAGTTTGTCGACGCCGTTCATCAGGCGGAAAAGCTCGATACATTCTCTTCTGAACTGGAAAGCCGTAAAGTTGAACTTAACCGTTTGAAGGAAATCACTTATAAGATGGGTTCTGAACTCCAGCAATGGCAAATCGAACTCGAAGCGGCTCCTCGCGTTACAGAAATGCGCGCGGCAGAAATTCCGAAAGTGAGCAACATTCAGAGCAAGATTAAAAAGCTGACCATGATGGGATTCGGCGCATTCTTTGTTGGAATTATAAGCGTATTGGCTTTGGACTTCCTTGGACGCCGCGTCAACTCGGCAGACGAAATCAACTACGGTTTGGGACTTCGCGTTATCGGCGACCTTCCGTTGGTCAGTTCCGGTTTGCGCGGAGGTAAAATGAACAACCGCGTTCAGGGTATGTTGATCGAAAGTATCGACAACATTCGAACCGCCCTGCTCCACCGAGCGGAAGTCGAAGGACTCAAGGTTATTATGGTTACAAGCTCCATGGAAAAGGAAGGTAAAACAACCGTATCCAGCCAGCTGGCGGCGTCCCTTGCACGTAGCGGTCGACGAACGCTGCTGTTCGACGGCGACTTGAGACGTCCCGGCGACCATCGTATGTTCGAGAAACCGCTTTATCCTGGAATTTCAGAATTCTTCCGCGGCATGGAAACCTTAAAAGGCATTATTACCCCAACTCGAGTGGAAAACCTGTACCTCGCTCCAGCTGGGCATCCGCACCCGGAAGCATTGCAGGCGTTGGCTCGAGGAGAAGTCATTATTGACGCCTTTGCCAAACTGCGAGAAGAGTTCGACTTTATTATTGTCGACTCCGGACCTATTCTGACGGACTCTGACTCGCTCATGTTCGCCAAGGTTCTCGACGGGCTGGTGCTGAGCGTTTTGAGAGACGTCAGCCGACTGCCTCGAATTTACGAAGCGTGCGAACGCGCTCGCGCTGTCAACGTTAAACTTTTGGGAGCTGTCATCAACGGCATTACGTTCTCCAAGTATCGTTCGTACTACCGTCCGTACACGATTGAAGTTCCTAACAAACGTCGTCCGCAGCAACAGCAGCAGCAACAGCAACAGC
>JAZRTH010000071.1:0-1830 GCA_045651945.1 Thermoguttaceae bacterium | reverse complement strand
TTTCCTTCTTCGTCGTATTGTCCGCTTCCCGCAAGATATTCTCCCGTTTCCTGCGAGAAATCGTCATCGTAGATGAAATCGCTACCCGTATTGTACGGCGGGTCGATGTATATCATCTTGACTTTTCCCAGATACGTTTCCTGAAGCAGTTTGAGGACGTCGAGGTTGTCGCCTTCGATGTAGATATTTTCGGTGTCGATGCTGCCGGGGGTTCCGTCTCTGCCGACGGATTTCTCCCGAACAAGACGCAGAGTCTTGGCAATGGGCTGGTTTGCCAAAACGACAGACCGCTTTTTATCCGGCCATGTAAACTGGTATCGCTCCTGAAGCCCTTCGACGACTTCGGCTGAAATCTCCTGCCGCAGAACGTCGGCGTCTATAGCGCGGACGACTTCGCCGTTCTCGTTGATAGTTTCTGTAACGGCGTTGGGAAACAGCTCTGCCAGTTTTCTGAAATTTTCCGCTGTCAAGTCCGGCGTGTGCATTTTAAGTTTGTCCACGTATTAAATCCTCCAGTTGTCTGCGGGGTGAAATATTCGATTCTTTACAATTAATATATCAGACTCTAATACAAAATACAAGGGGGGCGCGAGGGGAATACGCCAAAAAGTTAGAAAGCAGTTTATGTGAAAAGGCTGGAAAGCTGGAAGACAAAAATGGTTCATCCGATAAGATGGTACTTGAGCTAAAAAGCAAGTGTTTTTCCGTCCCAAAGTATTTTTAAACACAAAACACACGAAATACACGAAAAGAAATTTTAGAAAAATCTTTCGTGCTTTTCGTGTTTAAAATCCAATGATTTACGAATGAGGATTGAATTGTTAATTAATCAATCGGTGAAAATCCGTATAATCCGTTAAATCCGTGAACGGACTGACCTGCTCAAACTCTAGGTACCAACTTACCGGAAGAGCCACAAAAATTATCCTCGGAAAGACTTCGGCGGGCGAGACGCCCGCGAACCGGGCTTGTCTATGGTTTTTCGCGGGGCGCTGGACAAGGCGGCGTCAAACCGCCGCACTCCCCGACGCAAGCGACTGCTTGCGTAATTACTAATTACTAATCACTAATTACTAATTATTCAACGGTCCATTCGTGAATGCCGCCGGCGTAGTTGGGCTGGGATTCAATCTCGATTTTCAAGCCGGACGTTGTAACAGGGTCGAACGTTGTAACGCTCCAGTCCCAGGTCTTGCAGTCGTAGCCGGACGGGTTCGGGACTTCTTTCCAGTCGCCGGATTCCGTCTTATAGAGCAGTTTCCAGGACTTCGGGACGCGGCATTCGCCGATTCCTGTGTCGTCAAACCAGTAGACGGAAACCTTCTTTACCGTCGTCGGCTGTTTGAACTCGTAAGCAATCCACTGCGGTTTGCCCTTCGTTTCGCGAGACCACCAGTGCCAGCGCGGGCATTCGTTGTCGTCTTTGTGCTTTGGGAATACGCCATCCTGAACATGCTCGACCGGACCGGCGGGCTGTCGATTGACAAACGACGCGGTCGCCTTGGCTTCCGACGCGATTGTCGGCGGGGCGACAGGCGTTGCAGCGTCAACCGTTCGCGGGAAGTAAACCGCCATCGGGCTGAGTCCGCGGTTCGCCCAGGAATAATACGGAATCGCGCAGACGTCGACGTCGCGGAACGTTACGTTACCGTCAATGTCTCGAATTGCCTCGGGAAGAGTTCCCTTGATTGTCATAACGCCGTTGAGCAGGTCTGCGTTGAATTCCGGCGTCAGTTTGGCGTCGTCAGCCAGAATAATAGCGTGAAGATTTTTCGGCGCTTTGTCAGTCGCTTTCTCAACGCAGTCCTGAGCTTCAACGCAGTACACAAG
>JAZRTH010000070.1:0-3307 GCA_045651945.1 Thermoguttaceae bacterium | reverse complement strand
CCGACTCCGTCAACAGCGTTCAGACCGGCTCAGCGTACGTCTACAATACAAAGACGAAAACGACCCAGCAGCTAACGGCGCCCAGCGCGATTGCCGGCGCTCAGTTCGGATCCAACGTTCTGGTTTGCGACGACTGGCTTTTCGTCGCTGCCGCCGCCGATCAGGGCGGTTCGACAACCTCTGGCGCGGTTTACGTCTATCGACTCAATAACTCCAACTCATGGGAATTCGTTCAGAAACTGGTCAGCGAAAGTACAGTCAACTTCGCCCAGTTCGGCTACGCCATGGACTGCGACGGACAGTCGCTGGTTATCGCGTCGCCGTACGAATCGACAGACGGAACGCTTCAGGCAGACGGCGCTGCGTTCGTTTACGCTCTGCGCGGATCGACCTGGACGCAAACGCAAACGCTGACGCTCGATTCCGTGGAATCCAAGCCGGGCAGCGCGTCTGTTACACCCAACGACATGCGCTTCGGATACAGCGTTTCTCTCGACAACGGCAGACTGGCAATCGGCTGTCCGGGATACAACAACGGAACGGTCAAAGGAATCGTTGGTCTTTTCAAACAGGACGAAACCGGACAATGGAACTGGACGGATACGCTCTATGAGTCCAGCAGGTTCGTTGGGATGTTTGGCTCGTCCGTCGATTTATCCGATACGCGACTGGTCGTCGGCGCGCCGGGAATGGCTTGCGCCGTTTACGTCATGGAATTCTCCAGCGGGAATTCTTCCTGGAACGTTACAGGCACAATCGATTCTGACGGCGTTACCGATTTCGGGCGCCGCGTTCTGACGGCGGGCGACAGAATCGTCGTCTGCTCTCCGGCAACCAGCAATTCCGCCAGCCAGCTCATTCAGTCCTATACGGGCTTGGGCGACGTCGATTATTACAGAGTCAAAATCACAAAACGTCTGGGCGAAGACGCTGCCATTACGATTTCTCCGTTGTACGGTTTGTCGTTGCACAACATGGACGTTTGCCTGATGGACGCCAACGGCAACATTGTCGCCGACGCCATCAGCTTCACCCCGTCGATCGGCGGAGCGTATTTAACCGGTTCCGTCGACCTGCCAGACGGATACGAAACCGGAACGTACTATCTGCGAATTGGAGCGGAAGCCGGGTCGTCGGGCGCCTATTCCCTGACAGTGAGCAACATCACCAAAGACGCGTTCAAAGCCCAGCTGATTTCCCCCGCTGGAACGACGCCGATTTCCGCCATGCCCAGCGAGCTGATCTTCAAATTCAACGAAGTTATTGACTACTCGTCGCTGTCGACGGCAACGTTAAACGTCAACAACAAGACTATTGCGCTGTCGTCAAGCGCCTGCACGCTGGTAGACGGTCAAACGATATCCGTCAAAACAAGCTCGTTCTCGACCATGACCGGAACGCTGCAATGCGTTTTCTCCGGTTTGACGTCTTTGACCGGATCGAGCGTTTCCTCAGACGCTCTGAGCTTTACCGTCGACACGACGCCGCCGGGTCTGACGAATGCGTCACACTTTACCGTGGACGGAACCGTCGTTTCCGGCTCTCAGTTTACGGGGTCAGCAGTCGCCATTCCTCAGGGGAACGTTACAAAAGCGACGCTCGTCTTTTCTTCCGACATCAACCTGCCGGAAAACGCAGCGGCAGTCAAACGCGGCGTGTCCATCGTCAATTCCGTCGGGACGTCGATTGACTTTGACCTGTCTTTGGACCTGGACGCTCACACCGTTGTTTTGACGATTGATCAGCAGCTCGGCGACGACACGTATACAATTCAGCTGTCAGACGATTTCGTCGACATGGCGGGCAACAAACTCGCCCCCAACAGCGCCAACTGGAACTTCTTCGTCAATTCCAGCAGCTCCATTTCCATTCCGTCTACAACGGCGTGCATGACGGACGGCTCGTTGATGTATCAGACCAGCGTCAGCGGAGCGATTTCCCAAAAGAACGAAACCGATACGTTCAGCATCCGAATCGACAAAGGGAACATGTTCAGCGTTTACGTCGTCCCGCACAGCGGTTCGACGCTCAAAGCGTCTGTTACCGTGAAAAACGGATCGTCCACCTCCGGCAGCGCAACCGCGTCACGCGCCGGCGCGCCTGTTTCCGTTGAAGGCATTTCGGCAAAGAACGCGACCAATACAGAATACACAATCAGCGTTACCGGCGCGGACTCGACCACCGGCGGGTACACGATTTACGTCGTCCTCAACGGCATGCTGGACATCTCGCCCAGCATTGTAACGCCGAAAGCGCTGTCAAGCGGAACGGTCTGGTATTCCCCGACGTTTGCGTCCGACAACTCCTCTCGCGCAATCAGCTATATTACCAACGTTGTCGGGAATTCCATTATTGCCAATACCAATTCCTACAACTTCTATCAAGTTCAAGTGGCAGGCGGATCGTATCTTTCTCTGGCTCTCAATCCCGGCGCGAACGCGGGCGCTCAGATTGGCGTTTATACCGCTTCAGGCTGCGCCCCCAATACGCAAATCGCAGCTGGAACCGTTACCGAAAGCGGTCTGATTGCCATCGACCCGATTTACAACATCGGCGGCTCGACGGCTACGTACTATATTAAGGTCTCCAACGTTACCAGCGAATTCCAGCTGACAGCCATTCAAAACGGCGTTCTGGCAGACGCGATCACGTCCGACTCGCTGTCGCAGTCCAGCGTCTTTAAGAACAACCTGGGACAGACGTACATTTACGGACATTCGTCTTACCTGCCGGGAACTGTAACAGACGACGACATGCAAACGCTCGCTCAGACGACGGGGTCGCCCATTAGCGTCAGCATAGACGGCGACTGGGCGGCTGTTGGCTCACAAGCGTCCGGCTCTCAATACGGAAACGTTCAGATTTACAAGCGGACAAACAACGTCTGGACGTTGTACACAACGCTTTCCGGCTCTGAAAACGCTGCGGTGGGATTCGGTCAGTCCTTGTCCTTAAAGGGGAACCTGCTTGCCGTCGGCGCCCCGACCGCTTCCTACAAACAAGTCGCCTGCGGGTCTGTTTCGCTGTTTGCTTTCAACGCTGGAAACGGAACCTGGACGAAGGTTCAAACAATCACCCCGGAAAACTACGCTTCCAAAGAGGGCGTACTGTTTGGAACGGAAGTCAGCCTGTCGGACGGCTGGCTGGCGGTCGGCGCGACAGACGATATCTATAACGGCAGCGTCTGCGGAAGCGTCTACATGTATCAGATTACTGATAATTCCTCAAGTCCCGCCGTCTTCACGCAGCGTCTCCTTGCGGGAAAAGACAACAGCGTCAGCGCTCACGACGCCTCGGTCAGCGAAGC
>JAZRTH010000069.1:0-1292 GCA_045651945.1 Thermoguttaceae bacterium | reverse complement strand
TACTCCCTACGCCCTATCCCCCACCCTTCCCTACCTACCTACCTACAATGAGTTATCTCCTGATTGATATTGGCAACAGCGCAGTAAAATTGGATTTTGCAGTTGGAACGTAACAAAAGTTTCTGACCCTTCCCAGCAGCGTTCCAGACTGGGAAAAACCGCTTCAAAACTGGTTCGACTCTGTAATTGGCTTGACGTCGAACTGGTCTCAATGTCAGGTGCACGTATCGTCGGTGTGTCCGGAATTGTGGGACCGTCTCAGCCCTCTTCTTAAACCGTCGTTGAGTTTAAAATTCTGGAATGACGCCGACGTTCCAATCGAAGTTGACGTTGACGATAAAAAAGCCGTTGGTTCAGACCGCTTGTTTGCCGCCTTGTACGCTGCGAGCGCAAAAACCCCAAAACGATCCGCGCTGGTGAGCAATATCGGAACGGCTCAAACGGTTGACGTTGTTTCGCCAGACGGAAAGTATCTTGGCGGACAGATTATTCCCGGCATTCATATTGCCTTGGACGCTCTTCATAACAAAACGGCTTTTCTGCCCAAAATCAGTCATATTCCAGAAGATTTCAAGGCGACTGCCTGCGGCAAGAACACGCGTCAAGCAATGGAGTTTGGCGCAGTCAACATGGCGTGCGGAATTCTCGAACGAATGAAACGTCTGGTTAAAGAGGAATTCAATTCCACTCCGGTAATTTTCGTTTCCGGCGGAGCGGGCGACGTCATTTGCAATAACATGGGTATCAAAGCCACGTACGTAGAAAACATGACGCTTCAAGGCATGCTCGTCGCCGCGAAAATGATGGATCAGAATTAATTTTGAACTCTATTGAGAGAAAAGAGAACGAAGAATCAAAGAAAGAAGTTCCTTGTGTTTTTCGTTCTCTTTTAGTATTTTAATGTTTTATTTACTTTCTCTTGTTAAAACTCATATTCTCCCCCTTGACATAAAAAGCGCAATAGATAAAATTGTACGCAATAAAGTATTAGAATGCTGGAATAGGGTACTATAGTCAAAAATCTTTTTTTCCAGCAATGTATTTATTCGTTAACTCATTTTTAGGAGAATCAGACTCATGAAGTCAACCTGGATGTTTGCCTTATTGGCAACGTTAGGATTGGCGTTTGGTTCCCAGCTGCTGGCCCAAGAGGCCGCTCCTGCGGAAGCCGCGCCGGAATCCACTGTAGCCGCTCCGGCTGATGAAGCCCCGGCTGTTGAAGAAGCTGCTCCGGTAGCTGAAGAAGCCCCCGCTGCTCCCGCTGAAGAAACCCCTGCTGCTGAAGAAGCTAA
>JAZRTH010000068.1:0-3839 GCA_045651945.1 Thermoguttaceae bacterium | reverse complement strand
GTCTTCCTAAGACCGCTTGGCCTCCGACTTTCGATTGTATCGAATCCGTTCTCGTCGTCGACCGCCGCGTTATTAACCAGAACGTCAACCCGTCCGAACCGTTCGATTACCGTCGAATAGATTTCCTTGACCGCGTCCTCGTTGGAAATGTCGCTTTCCAAAACAAGATAGTCAGCGTTGATTTCCTTGAGTTTGCTTTCGACGACGTCTGCATTCCCGGCGTTGGACTGGTAATATCGGTCAACCCCGTTTTGCTCCGTCTTGCTTGTATCAAACGGACGGAGGATTTTCTTATAGACTAAAACGACCTTCGCCCCTTCGCGAGCAAACGCAAGAGCCGTCGTCGCCCCAATCCCCTGCGGGTTGTTCGCCCCGGTAATTAGAGCCACTCTGTCCTTTAATCCATAATTGACCATTGGAAAGCTACTGCCTACTGCCTACTGCCTTCAACGCCTCATACTCTTTCTGGCTGATTTCAAAAACGGTTCCGTGACGAACTTCTTTGGGAATAGAGAGTTTGTCGGTAACGTCCGTCCAGTTAACGCCGTCGGCGGATTCGATTGCTCCGTAATGATGAGCGGCGTAGCAGTCGTAGAGAACCAGCCAACGGTTGTTGACTCTGAACGCGGTCGGGCCTTCCACCCAGTTCATCGGGGAGACGATTTTCCCGGCGGTATACGGACCTTCTACAGACGGCGCGGTCGCCAGCCAGATGCTTTTGCCCTCTACGATGGAGCCGTCTTCCGCCGGTCGCTTGAGCCGTTCGTCTTTATAGAACAGATAATACGTCTTGTCCAGCTTGGCGATCATGCCGTCGATGACGTTGTGCCCGGGATTGAAAAACAGCTTCGTCGGGGAGAACGTTTTGAAGTCTTTGGTTGTTACAAAGTACATGCGATGGTCGAGGCTGGACTCGCTGGTGCCGCGTACAGAAAAGCGTCCGGGAATGGTCGACGACCAGAAGATGTAAAACTGTTGAGTGGCGTCGTCGTAGAAAATTTCCGGCGCCCACGTGTTGCGGCAGGTCGGCTCGTGTGACATAACGGGAATCGCCTGCGAGGGCGTCCAGTGGATTAAATCGACGCTTGTGGAATGACCGATAAAGTCCCGTTTCCACGACGTCGTCCAGACCAAATGCCACGTCCCGTCCGGCCCTTTGCAAATGCTCGGGTCGCGCATGAGGTTGTCGCCCGGCAGCGTCTGACGATACAGCGGAACCCCGCCGTTGACCTTGTCCCACTTCAAGCCGTCCTGACTAATAAGCAGATGAAGCCCATGCTCGCCGTTGCCGGTAAAGTACGAAAAAGCAAAATACTGCTGACCGTCCTCCGCCATGGCGAGGGAGGTCAACATACTAAAAACGATTGTAAACAGGATAGCGTTGTATTTCATGTTGGTAGTAGTAAGTATTAAGTGGTTAGTGGTTAGGACGCAAAGCGATGGTCGATGGCAAGCGGGAAGGACGAAAAATCTTTACTAACCACTTACCACTTACCACTAATTACTGATCTCCGCCCTTGTTTCCTCCGGGACGCTGTCTGCGTCTGGGTCGCTGAGTGTTGCGTTCCCATTGAGTAAACGAAACCGTCCCGTCTTCGTTGAGACGGGTTTTGTGACAAATCTGGAGAATGACGGAAACGGCGTCGGGCTGAGTCGCCGTTGCGGTGTTGGGCAGCGTGTATTCTTCCAGCTTTCGCAGAGCCATGTTTGTCATCATGCCGTAATGGCGAGCCTCGCCGCGCTCTTCCACCCAGGACGGGCCTTTGATAAGCAGCATCCGGTCGAAGGAGTTCATCTGCGGGCGCATCCATTCGAGAATTTTCGCCATCTTCGCCACAGCGCGGAACGTGAGCGTATTGTACCGGACGTCTGGCAGAACGTCTTCCGCCCGACCGATGTAGACGTCGCAGCGCAGTTCCAGCTGAGCGACGATGTCAACCAGACAATTCGCCTTTTTATTGACGGACTCGCACAGGTCGAGGTGGAGGTCAGGACGAAGAATCTTGAGCAGCACGCCGGGAACGCCGCCGCCGGAGCCGACGTCCATGACGCGTTCTTTCGGGTTGATGTGCCGCGCCAGCGCCAGCGTATCGACCAGGTCGTGCTTGACGAACTTGTCGAAGTCGGTATGGCGGGTCAGGTTGATCTTTTCGTTCCAGGTCCACGCCAGCTGACAGTACTGCGCCAGCATATCGATTTGGGCTTCGTTAATATTCGCCAGCTCCGGGACGTATGAGGAGTATTGGGCGATAACTTCGGTCAATACGGCGGGTGAAGTTTCCATAATTTGGTATTAGTATTCAAAAGGATAAACTAATGAGCTGTTAGCTACTAGCTGCTAGCTATGAGCTTGTGCATTTATAGTTCTTAGCGTTAGCGATTAAAGCTGGAATCTAAAATCAAAAGCTAGGAGCTAGAGGCTAAAAGCTAATGGCTATATTAATAATTGACATGCTCGTCGTCTGCGGCGTCAGACGTCTTTTCGGACTTAACCGGACCGTCTGAACTTAGCAGGACGCGAATTATACACCAAACGAAAACAGAGGTGATTATTATACATGCGGTTAGCATGAAACACCAGCCAGCGGTGGTCATGGTATTATTACTCCTATTAATTTATAATTGGGGTGAATGAGTTAGGAATTAGGAGTGAGGAGTGAGGAGTTTTGGAACGAAGTTCGTACTCGTCGCTCTCAACTATATTAATTATACATAAGAATTTAAAAACGAGAATAGGGGACGCTTTTAGTTATCTATTGTCTCATATCTCTTATTTTCTCTATATTAACTCTCGGTTCGCTCTCCGTAATTTCCTACTCACAAGTTTAAAATTTTATTTAACATTTTTAAGGAAAATTCCGATTCTAACAATATAGAGGATTCTGGCGCAGGAAGCGTCCGGAATCGCTCTGGTATAAACGCATTAATTCGCATGGACGCGAAACAGGCGTGAAATAGAGAGTATAAGTCCCTCTGATACAAAGGATTAAGGAAATGTTCAGGAAAATTATTTGCTCAGCGCTGCTCGTCGCGGCGATTGTTGGGCTGTGCATGCAGTCCGCTCAGGCACAGCAGCCGATTCCGCAGCAACAGGCTTACGGACGTCAGTATGCGCCCCACACAACCGCTCAGGACTACAATCGGTTCATGCACTATCCTTACGTGTATTATCCGCAAAACTTCTGGTCTCAGGAATATTACCGTTCCAGCCAGGATCCGTACAATCGGTATCCAACTGAAATGAGAATCCCGCAATACGATAAACGATGGATGAACTACTATCCGGAACAGCGTCGTTATCACATGGGACATCACTTCTTCCTGGATGTGATGTAATCGAACAAAGCAAAAAGGTTTTCAAGCTTGGGGACGTTTGCAGACGTTAGCCCAACCGGAACTTGTTTGTCTGGCAAAGCGGTTTTATACCGCTTGGAACGGACAGACGCGCTGTTCGGTTTAACCCCAGGGCAAATATAACGTTTCTGGATCGCAAATGAACTCAGGGAAAGAAACCGGAATTTCAACAATCCTAAACAGTTCGACATTGTGTTGAAATTCAGGGAGAATATGGGAAAACCGGCTTGAATCAGATAACGCGTTTTATTCTCAACTTCAACTGGGTCAAAGAAGCGAACAGAACGAAGAGTCTGCTTTGAGAAGGGAAAGAATTCTCCAACGGGGGCGTTGAAATCAATCTCGGTTCCAGTCAGACGGAGTCTGTCTGGAACCTTTTTTTATTATAGGGGAGAGATTCTGGGTGAGCGGGAGGGAGATTCTGAGAGCATGGCAAACGCTCAGTCCTGTGGGATTCCATAGACGAAGCCAGAAACCTTTCCGGG
>JAZRTH010000067.1:0-4773 GCA_045651945.1 Thermoguttaceae bacterium | reverse complement strand
ATGGCTACGATCCGACTTATACGTTGAACTTTCTACAGGATTCTGCCAGCCAGCCCGCGAACGCGAACGTTAAATCCGTCTTGAGTCAGCTCTTTGGCGCACGCGACCAGTTCGTGGTCTGCATAAGTGGGCTGAGACGGTAAGTCGGAATCGATGGTTTCCACTGGGTTGAACTGCTGAAGCGTCCACTGAACGACGTTCATCGACATGAGTTCCGATTTCATCTGAGCCAGCGTTTCCATTGGATGAAGGGACTTGTGCACCGTCGTTCTGACGTCAACTTCAATTCCCTTTTCCTGACGGTATTTCATGGCAAGAGTAATCGACTGACGAACGCGGTCAGCCAGCTCGGAATCCGGTATCCCGACGACGGAACAGTAGTTTTCCGCAGAGGTTTTGTAGTCCATTCCCAAGGCGTCGACGCCGGGCGATTCCAGAATCGCCGCCAGCCGATCCGGGAACGAGCCGTTTGTGTCCAGCTTGACAAGATACCCCGCCTGATGGATTTTTTCGATGAATTCTCCCAAGTCCGGATGCAGCATCGGTTCTCCGCCGGTAATAACGACGCCTTCCAAAAGTCCTTTTCGGCGTTCAAGGTAATGGAAGAATTCCTGCTGGGTTACTTTTGGCTGACTGGTCGGGTCGAAGACGAGAACCGGGTTGTGGCAGAACGCGCAGCGAAGGTTGCATCCGCCGGTAAAAACAATGCAGGCGATCTTGCCGGGATAATCGACAAGAGAAAATTTGTATAGTCCGCGTAAATCCATTGTATTCTATTTTGATTCAGGTTGACATAGCAGATTTCAGAGGTCTCCTTTGCCTGATGAAATCGTTTAGTTGCCATTATACCCTACGATGCATTGTTTGTCAATAAGAGGGAAAATATTAACAAATTTAGGCATTTGAATTCATAGAAAAGCTGGATGACTGACGAAAATCCAAATGTTAGCTTCGTTTTCGGCAACTAACGCCGATTTCTGTGAACTCGTCTGAAAACTTTACATGGATGCAAGCGTCCGGGTCGTCCGGGAACAAAGCATTTTCCGCATCGACGGATTCGATGTTTAACGATGCAATAACTGCCTGCGTTAACTTGAGCGTTGTAATTCGCCAGCCATCGAACCAGCGCCGGATTCCCGCTTCGGGAGGCGAATTGCAAGGCGGTTTTTCCATCGCAGTTCTTGGCATTAAGGTCAGCGCCCTGTTTGACGAGCCATTGAATCATATCCAGATTTCCGCTTTGTGCGGCGTAATGCAGAGCGGTTTCTTCGTCATCGTCTTTGGCTTCCAGTTCCACGCCTTGCTGAACCAGCCATTGAGCGATTTCCAGATTTCCGCTTTGAACAGCCAGATGTAAAACGGTTTGTTGAAATGCGTTTTTCTCGTTGACGTCCAAGCCCTGTTCAACCAGCCATTGAACCAGTTGCAGATTGCCGGATTGAGCGGCTGCATGCAAGACAGTCATATCGATATCGTTTTTGGCGTTTATATCCGCGCCCTTTTCGATGAGATACTGAACGATTTCCAAATTCCCCTTCACAGCGGCGTAATGCAAAACGGTGCATTTATTGCGCGCCGCATTGACGTCCAAGCCCTGATCGACAAGCCAACGAACCAGCTCCGGATTCCCGCTTAGAGTTGCAGCCTGCAAATTCGTCATTTTTTTATAGTTCTTCATGTTCAGGTCAGCGCCCAGCTTCGCCATCCTCTCAACCAGTTCCAGATTTCCAGCTATAGCCGCCGCCTGCAAGAGAGATTCTTTACAGTAGGGTCTGGCGACGATTTCGTCTTCGGGCAGCGGGAATCGAAAATAAACCGCTCCCAGATAGCCATACTTGAGAGCGTACTGGATGCCCGATTCTCCGCTGTCGGATTTAGCGTTATAGTCGACGCCCTGTTCAACCAGATACGAGAAAATATTCGGATAATTACACATGGCGGCGCTGTGAAGGACGTTTGTGTTGTGATGGCTTTTGGCGTTTATATCCGCGCCATGTTCGACGAGATATTGAACGATTTTCAGGTTGCCGCTTGCGATGGCGCTATACAAGGGCGTTTTGTAGTTATAAACTCTGTTTACATCTGCGCCCTGTTCGACAAGCCATTGAACCATTTCCAGGCTGCCGCTTTTTGCTGCGAAGTGCAAGACATTATAGGCGACAGAGTTAAATTTTGTATAAACAGGATCCTGATTCTCAAACGCCCATTGAAGCAGTTCCAAATTGCCGCTTTCAGCAGCGTAATGCATGACAAACATGGAATTGTGGTCGCGCTCGTTTATATCCGCTCCCTGATCAACGAGCCATTGAACCAGTTCCAGATTCCCGCTCTGGGCGGCGAAGAGTAAAGCAGTATGAGAGAACCTGTCCTTCGCATTGACGTCCAACCCCTGTTCGACAAGCCACTGAACCAGTTCCAGATTCCCACTCTGGGCGGCGCAGTGCAAAACCGTGGTAAAGTGATTGTCTGTTGCATTGATGTCCAAACCCTGTTCCTGAAGATAACGAACAACGTCCAGAGAACCACCCTTGGCGGCAGAATGCATCAGCGTTGTCTGCTTATAGTCTTTACCTGTGGAGTCCACCCCCTGTTCGACGAGCCATTGAACCAGACCCAGATTGCCGCCCTGCGCCGCGGCGTCTAAGACGTTTGTTTTTGATGATTGGTTTTTCGCGTTAATATTAAAGCCGCGTTTGACAAGCTGTTTAACCCGTTTCAGATCGCCCGTAACTGCAGCGTAATCCAAAAGCGCATTATGATAATAAAAATTGGGATCAAGATCCCCGATTTGAAACATCTGTTCCATATTCTCAACAGATGAATTTAAAAACGCAGCGGCTTTCTGCGCAGGCGTAGGCGGGACGTAGCCATCCGCCTGGCAGCAGGCTCCCAAAAAGCTGGATATACAAACAGCAATAACGCTCAAAAGGGATTTATGATTTATCATGGATCGTCTCCAGGAAATTGTTATTCAGAATGAAAACTACCACTATTATAACACAAAATTTAATTAATTATAGAAATTACATTAATTTAGGGGGTAGGAAGTAGGGAACAGCCTCTGGCGCCAATTCCGCATTCCGAATTATCTCCGCCCCCTTGCAGAATACGATTTTTATGGAATAATATATCTCATGCCTAAACGAAATCTGATTCTGCTGATTGTCCTGACAATAATCTGCTTGACGTGCTATGTACGAGCAAACCGTCAGGAGCAAATGCTAACGCACGTGATGAATCTCGTCGAGAATCAGTATTATTATCCCGGCGACGAATCCCCAATTACAAAAGAGGACCTGTTTCATCTGGCGTTGGGCGGAATGCTGCGCTCTTTAGATCCGTACAGCGCTTATCTGCCGCCGGTTGCATACGATAAAATGAGCGAGACGCTGGATCAGCGCTTTGCTGGAATCGGGGCGGAACTGGCTCTGGCTCCCAAGACAAAAGCTCTGACGGTAACCGCCTTGATTTACGGCTCCGCGGCGCAAAAGGCGGGGCTGAAGCCGGGCGATGAGATTCTAACCATCGACGGGAATTCTACAAAAGACAAGTCCGTTTCGCAAGCGGTGGAACTCCTGCGCGGACATCCCGGAGAGGTTGTCGCCTTGAGCGTTCAGCGCGTCGGGGAGGAAAAACCTGTTACTATTGAAATAACTCGAAGTATTATTGCGACAGCGTCTGCAGTGGGCGACCGACGCCTCATGGACGGTCAGTGGAAGTATTTTCTTCCGGAAGCAAAAGACGTCGCCTATATCAGAATCACCGGGTTCGGTTTTCAAACCGCCAAAGAGATGTCGAAATTGATTCCCGCTTTGCTCAAAAAGGGAATGCGCGGATTGATTATCGATTTGCGCGGCAACCCGGGCGGAACGCTCAATTCCGCTGTGGAATTGTGCAACCTGTTCGTTCCTGAAAACGACGTCATTGTCAGCATCCGCAGCCGCACTGCCGTTCGAGACATTCGAGCGCAAAAGGGCGACAAATTCCGGTCGTTTCCGATTGCTATTCTAATTGACGGTCAAACGGCGTCTGCCAGCGAGATTGTTTCCTCCTGCCTGCAGGACTCTTCCGGCAAAACGGCTCCAGACGGTTCTGTTTTAAACGTGAAAGTCATCGGCGCCCGCTCTTTTGGAAAGGGCGCGGTTCAGGACGTGTTTACGTTAACCCATGATCAGGGCGCAGTTAAATTTACCGTAGCTGGATACGTCAGCCCAAGCGGGAAAAACATTCATCGCTTCCCGGATGCCAAACCGACAGATCAGTGGGGCGTCATGCCGGACGAAGGATTCGAGGTTGAACTTTCTGCTAAAGAAGCCCGTAAATTACAGTACTGGCGAAAGCTCCGCTCCATGTCGATTGACCTGTCCGTTGATGGAGACGACCCGCCGTTTGGCGACCCGTCGAAATACGACCTGTGCGTTAAACGGGCGCTGGAATTTTTGAATTCATCTAACCTCAAATAAAATACTCATGCGATTTCCCTTGTCTTTGACAACCTCAATGTCCCGATACCTCATGTCACGCCAACGTCAGGGGGTAAAACGATTCCCGCTGGTTCTGATGCTGGAGCCGCTTTTTGCGTGCAATCTGCATTGCGCCGGCTGCGGGCGCGTTCGGGAATTCAAAGACTGCATGAGCAAGACGCTGTCGGTTGACGAATGTCTGAATTCAATTGACGAGTGCGGCGCGCCGGTTATCAGCATCTGCGGCGGTGAGCCGTTGATCTATCCCGACATTGTCGAGTTGGTCGAAAAAACTCTCGAGCGGGGAAAG
>JAZRTH010000066.1:0-2309 GCA_045651945.1 Thermoguttaceae bacterium | reverse complement strand
AGATTCCGGATTTCTTCAAACGTCAAGTCGGCGACGGCGCCTGTCCCATTGGTCGTTCTGTCTACGGTCGGGTCGTGCATGATAACCATTTTGCCGTCTTTGGTCAGCTTGACGTCAAATTCTACCATTTGCGCGCCCTTTTTCACAGCGGACTTGAACGCAGGAACGGTGTTTTCCGGATAATACTGTTTGTCGCCGCGATGGGCGCAAACGCCGCATTGAGGCATGACGACAGCGTCGTCCGCCAGAACCAGAGAAAAGCTCAGGAGGGTGAGGGCGTAAGCGAGCAGTGAGTTGAGGTTTTTCATAATAGTTGTATTCGTTATTTGGATGTAAAGTTAGTTAGAACGCAGAGACCGCAGACTACTCGCAGAATACGCAGACGGGCAGGGAATGTGGCGACGACGCCAACTTCGTTGTCTACGCCACGATTCCCGCCCGGTTTTTTTAATTATTTTAAAATCGCAAGCGGACATCGTGTCATAGCCCGAGTATCGGGCGTAGATGACACATGGCCGATTGCTTCTGCGTTGTCTGCGAGGAGTCTGCGCACTCTGCGTTCAAAAAAATTGTTAGTTTATTATTGCAACCCGGCGCTCTTATCCAGAAGAGTTGGGAGCGATTTCTAATTCGCCGTAGGCGAAGTTCTATTCCCTACTGCCTACTGCCTCAATTATTCTTCAGCTTCGGGTCGAAGGCGTCGCGGAGTCCGTCGCCGAGGAAGTTGAGCGCGAAAAGCGTCAAGCCGAGAGCCATCGACGGGTACACGACAAGCCACCAGTATATTTTCACGGAGTTGACTGCGTTGACGCCGTCGCGCGCCAGCAGACCCCAGGAGACGTCCGGCTGTTCTACGCCCAGGCCGAGAAACGACAGGAACGCTTCAAACAAAATAACGCGGGGAATGGTCAGCGTCAAATAAACGATAATGACGCTTGTCAGGTTGGGAATGAGGTGAACGGTGAGAATTCGCCACGTTCCGGCGCCCAGACTTCGCGCCGCTTCGACAAACGGCTCGTTTTTCAGCGACAGGGTTTGACCGCGCACGACTCGCGCCATGGTCAGCCAGTAAATCGCCCCGGTTACGAGATAAAAAATCGTGATTCGGTTGATTCCATGCGATTCCAGCCAGTCCCGGTTCTGTTCAGCGCCGAGAATGGTAACGATAAAAATCACGATGAAAATAAACGGTATGGAGTACAGGACGTCAACGAATCTCATCATGAGGTTGTCGACCTGCCCGCCGACGTAGCCGGAAAACGTCCCGTACGAGACGCCGATAATCAGCGAGACCGCCGTCGCCACCAGCGCGACAATAAGCGACACGCGCGCGCCCCAGAAAATTCGGCTGAACAGATCCCGCCCGAGGGCGTCCGTCCCGCAGACGCTGTTAATCGACCAGCGGCCGAAGACCGCGACGCGGAACTCCAGCATCTTTCTGGCGACCGGTCCCAGCTGACCGAACCCGACTTGCAGCGGGTCGGCGTTCGGGTCGACGCCTTCGTCGCCGGGCAGTTTAATCGTCTCGACGAACAGCGGATAGAACTTCGGTCCCTGAAACTGGTTTTCCGTTTGAATCATACGCGGCGCCTGCAGAGGCAAAGCCGGCGTAATAAACGCCAAAACGCAGATGGCGATTATCGTATACAAAGACCCCATTGCAACCCGATTTCGACGAAATCGCTGCCACGGCGTCGGATCCGACAGTAAAGGCGAGTTCTCTTCCATGAACGATATTATACCGTTTTATAAAGAGGATGCAAGCGGGGCGGCAGCGACGCTTTGCGTAACTCCTTACTCCTCCTTCCTCACTCCTAACTCAATCCCCCTCGCCGCCTCTCCTCTTGACACGGTTTCCAAAATACGCTACTCTTAGGAGCTTTATTATAACCCTAAATCCTGTAAACAGGGGATCAAATATGCTTCGAATTACCCGGTTCCTGATTGCTGCCGCCTTAATTGCCGCTGCGTTCTCGGCTTACGCCGTCGATTACAGTTGGGAATATAACCCCAACGGAACGCTGGGCGACGTTACCTACGACAATATCACGAATTTCGTGTATTACACGACTGAAAACAGTCTGAAAATCACCGTGATGAGCAACTGCGAGGCGACTTTCGGCAGTAAAGGGCGAAATTTCACGATATATAAAACGTCTGCGTCCGGCTCCGTTGTTCAGCGGGCGGAGTTAGGGGAAATATCTTTGCAGGCGACTGGGACAAACGCTCAGCTGCAGTTTGGCGGCAACGGAGTCGTCTATCTGGACGCCGGTCTCAACGGCGGGTCAGGCGCGGACGACGAGTGGAGT
>JAZRTH010000065.1:0-1887 GCA_045651945.1 Thermoguttaceae bacterium | reverse complement strand
ACCCAATTGAAGAAACAAAAGTACAATGTATTTCTGTCAAAATAAGACCTAACTAAAATACCACTGTTTATTATACCTTGCGTTTTTACAATTTACAAGGGGGCGGGGAATATTTTTAAAATTTTTTTGTAGAAAGATGAGAATGACAATAAAAACAGAAAATTTTGGAGTGTGGCAGCAAAAAAATGGAAGGCGGTAATGGAGGGAGCGTAAGCGAACGGAATTACGCATTCGCCGTCAGGCGAACTTGTGCCCAGAAGCGCGCATCATAAAACAACGAAGCCAAAAACCTTAACGGATGGCGGATAATATCCGCGATCCAGAATGGTTTTCGGCTGCGTCAATTGGTTAAGAACACATCTCAGCGTTTCGGTTCGCCGTTGGCGAACTGAGTAATTCCGCTCCCGCTGGTCGCTTCATTACCGCCTTTCATTTATTTCTTTTCCGCCAGAACAGCAGTCCTGCAGCGCCGAGAATCAGCAGCGCCCACGTCGACGGTTCAGGCACGCCAGAGCCTGGTTCAGGAGCGGGACCAGCGCCCAAGCCGATCAGGTACAGACCGTCAAGCCTGCCTTCCAGACCGAACAGACTCGTGTAGTTGCCCAGCAAATCGCTCATGTCGGTTATGTCATCGACAAAGCCTTCGTCGGAAACGAGTTTGTATTCTGCGCCTTCTGCCGCCCAGAGGTTAGCGTCGCCGTTTTCAAAGTACAGCTTGATAATCGAGTTTTCATCGATTACAAACGCGTTGTCGTTACCGATAGTAAGCGTATCGTAGGACTGCAGAGCCGGGTCTTCGTTGTAGGCGCTGAACTCAAACAAGCCTGTCGCGCGAGCGTCGATGGTAACATCGCCGTAGACAGTCAGGTCGCCGACGGAATTGCCGGGCGAAAGAGTTGCGCCGGACTGGACGAACAAGTTGCCGTTGTACTGTCCCTTGAAGTCCAGTTCACCGGCGGAAACCGTGAACTTGTCAGAGCTGAACTGATCGCCGTCCGCTTTGATCTTGAGCTTTCCAGCGCCCGTCTTGATTACCTCTCCAGCGCCGGAGACGGTAACGTTGTCTGAGAAGGTCAGCTGTTTGGTATTGTTAGCGGCAACGTTGTATTCCAAAGTGGCGTCGTCAGCAATTTCAATGGCGCTGTTTGCCTTGACAGCACCGCCAGGCAGAGCGAGCGTTCCAGCTTCAACGGTCGTCTTGCCGGTATACGTATTGTCGCCGGAAAGGGTCAGAGTACCTTCGCCCTGTTTGGTTACGTCGCCTTCGCCGGAAACGACGCCGGTAAGAGCAAGGTTCCTGTTCTCGCTGACGTCAAAGGTTCCAGCCGCGTTCATTTCAACTTCGCCTGTATAGGTTGCTGTGTTGTTGTCGCCTTCGGTGAATGTAACGCCTTTCTTATTGGTTCCATCAATCGTCCATTTTTCTGCGGCAATGTCTTCAGCGGAATTAGCGCGGAAATACAGATCTGTTACCGGTGGTTCAACGTTCTGATTCTTCAAAACGATTGACGTTCCAACGGTGTCGAGATACCAGGCGTCTGTCGTTGCGGAGTTGACTAAAAGCTGGATGTTGTCCAGGTTCGCGTTCAAAGACGTCGTAGCCATAAGGACATAGCCGTCATCGGTATTATTGTTCCACCACTCGGTTTGATCGCCGTTGTTAAATGCAATGTTGATTGTACCAGTTGTAAACGTTGCTTCATTGACGGTCAAGCGGTCATAATCCGTACTGACTGCGCTGTCGTTGAAATCGAAGTAAATTGCGCCGTTGTCAACGACCAAGTCTCCGAAGGCGATTTGGGTTGAGTTGGTTGTTTCTCCAATAACCAGCGAACCTCCGTTGAGCGTTACGTTGGACGCAATCGACGGCGCAGCGTCAATAAACGA
>JAZRTH010000064.1:0-1407 GCA_045651945.1 Thermoguttaceae bacterium | reverse complement strand
TTGCCTTTACGGAAGACGTTGCCAAACGCTTTGAAGCGTACGGCTGGAACGTTGTAAAAGTCGCGGACGTCAACGACCTCAACGCGCTGCGTCACGCTTTTGACGAATTCGAAGTGGAAACCGCCCGCCCGACGCTGATTATCGTAAAGAGCGTTATCGGATACGGCTCTCCCAACAAGGCGGGAACCGCCGCCGCTCACGGCGCGCCGCTGGGAGAAGAAGAAATTGTTCTGACCAAAAAAGCCCTCGGCTGGGATCCGGAGAAAAAATTCTACGTCCCGGAAGAAGTCAGACAGATGTTCCGTCAAGGCGTTATCGAAAACGGCAAACGGGAATACGCTCAATGGGAAGAGGAGTTCAAGAGCTTCTGCGCCGCCAACCCGGAAAAGGCGGCTCAACTGGACGCGATGCTTTCCGGCAAACTGCCCGCCGGCTGGGACAGCGCACTCGAAGAGTTCCCCGCCGACGCGAAAGGCATGGCGTCTCGCGCCTCAAGCGGAAAGGTTCTCAACGCCTGCGCTCAAGGATTGCCGTGGCTCCTGGGCGGTTCCGCCGACCTGGCGCCGTCCAACAACACATTACTCAAATTCGACGGTGCGGGCGAGTTCTCCGCCAACGACCGCGGCGGGCGCAACTTCCATTTCGGAATTCGCGAACACGCCATGGGCGCGATTTGCAACGGCTTGACCCTTTCCGGACTGCGCGGATACTGCGCGACGTTCTTCGTCTTCTGCGATTACCTTCGCCCCGCTATGCGTCTGGCGAGTTTGATGGGTCTGCCCAACATTTACGTCTTTACTCACGACTCCATCGGCGTTGGAGAAGACGGTCCGACTCATCAACCGGTCGAACAGCTGGCGTCTTTGCGCTGCATGCCGAACATGGCTGTCGTTCGTCCCGCAGACGCCAACGAAGTCGTTTGGGCGTACAAAACCGCGTTGAATCAGAATTCAACTCCAACGTGCATGGTTCTTACCCGACAGAACCTCCCGACGCTTGACCGCTCAACGCTTGCGCCCGCCAGCATGACCGAAAAAGGCGCCTACGTCCTTTCCGACTGTGACGGAACTCCGGACGTTATTCTTATCGGAACGGGTTCTGAAGTCGGAATCTGTCTCGAAGCGCAAAAGACGCTCGCTCAGCAAGGCAAGAAAGCCCGCGTTGTGAGCATGCCGTGCTGGGAATGGTTCGAAGCTCAGGACGACGCCTACAAAGCCTCCGTTCTTCCGCCGGAATGTGAAAACCGCGTTGCAGTCGAAGCCGCGCTGCCCTTTGGCTGGGAAAAGTACATCGGAACCAAAGGCGCCTTTATCGGGATGCAGTCTTTCGGAGCCAGCGCCCCCTTTGCCAGGCTGGTGAAGGAATTCGGCATTACCGCCGCCGCCGTCGTCGCCCCCCCCAACCCAT
>JAZRTH010000063.1:0-4383 GCA_045651945.1 Thermoguttaceae bacterium | reverse complement strand
GCTGAAGAAGCCGCTCCTGCTGAAGAAGCCGCTCCTGCCGCTCCGGCTGACGCGGTCTCCGCTTACGCTCCGGCTGCCGCGTTGACGACTCAGGTTCAGAAGTACATGGAAGAAATGGAAGAGGATCTTGCCAATCCCGATCAGTTTGCTGACAACAAAGACGACGTTGTTGAAAACGCTGCTGGTCTGACGGTATTCTTCCTGGCTTTGGGACTCAACGATCAGGACAGCGAATATAAGGCAAAGGCTCCGAATCTGGTCAAAGCCGCTCAGGCGTTGGCTGCTGCCACAACTCACGAAGAAGCCAAGGCTGCTTTTGAAGCCATCAAAGCTGCTGAAGCCTCGACCGACGCTCTCGCCTGGACGAAGGTTGCTCCCCTGGCTTCTTTGATGAAGCAGGTTCCCAACATCGATTCCAAAATGAAGCGAACGATTCCCAAACGCATGGACAAAAAGCAGGACGAATGCCTTGCCAACTGCGCCGCTGTTGCTGCTTTGATGCAGGGAAGCATTGCCAACGCTGCTGAAACCGAACAGCCGACCGAAACCGTCAAATGGACTGCGTTCTCAATTCAGGGACGCGACGCCGCTGCCGCCGTTGCCAAAGCCGTTGCCGCTCAAGACGCCACTGCCGCTGAAGAAGCCATGACCGCTCTGCACAAGTCCTGCGACGATTGCCACGCTGTTTTCCATCAGAACAAAAAAGCTGAAAACGACGAAACCGACTGAGCTTCGTTTCAGACGCTTAAACGCTGCCAGCGTTTGATATAAAATAGAAGTTAACATTGAGGAGTGAGGGGCCGACGCTTCGCACTCCTCACGTTTTTCTTGAATCCCGAAACATGGATTTTGGCGAGCCGAGATGGGAAATTGGATTTGAAACTCTTCAGTTTTCAGAGCGTGACAGAAATTCCAGTATAGCGCTCAGGTTTCGTTCTCCCGCAGCCCGACCGGTTTCGTAGACGCGCTGCATTTGGTCGGGATCGTGGGAGATTCGGGAGATTTCGAGCGGATGTTCCGGCGCGATGAGGAACGTCTGACCGTACTGTACGCGGGAATCCAAATAATCCAGCGACGCGTTGTAACGCACGGAGCGGGACTGCATGGCGTCGCAGACTTTCGGCAATCGCCGCAGAAAGGGCTTCCAAAGCTGAAGTTTTCCCTCCTGGGTTTTGCGGTAACCGCGCGGGCGGGTTGTGATCACGACGTTGCGGTCGTACCCCAGCGACTCGAAATAGCGCAGCGGAACGGCGTCGGAAAGACCGCCGTCGAGGTACTCGCCGCCGTCAATCGCGACAGGTCGCGAAACGATCGGCATGGACGCTGACGCCTGCATCCACTGGAACGCCTTTTCGTCTGCCTTGTCGATGCGCCGGTATACGGGTTCGCCCGTCGCGCAGTCTGTAACAACGAGATAGAACTCCATCGGGTTCGCCTCAAACGCCGCCGCGTCGAAGACGTCCAGCGTCGTCGGCAGTTCGCGGTAGCAGAAGTCGGCGTTGAAAAGGTCGCCCGTCCTGAAAAACGACCGCCACGAGCAGTAGCGCGGATCGCGCGCAAAGCGTTTGTTGTAGCGGATCACGCGCCCAATCTGACCGCTTTTGTAATTGCAGCCGAAACACGCTCCTGCCGAAACGCCGATCAGACCGTCGAACCGGACGCGGTTTTCCATCAGAACGTCGAGAACGCCTGCGGTAAAAAGCCCGCGCATGGCGCCCCCTTCAAGTACAAGCCCGTTTTTCATTCCGGCTTCCTCATTGATTCTCCTTTTTTCAAGGCATGTATTTATCGAAGTAGGACATAACCGCCTTATTGAATTCCGCGAGCTTGTCCGGGTCGTTACTCATCCCATGGTTCGAGTTCGGAAAGTCAACGCAGACGTGTGGAACGCCGTTCTTTTCCAGCGCCTGGGTCAGAGCGTCGCGGTGGCAGAGCTTTACAAGCCAGTCCTTTCCTCCGTAGGCGTAGATCGTTGGAACAGATTTTTCCGTTACAAAGGAAACGGGCGACAGACTGTCCGCAAGCTTTTTGACCTTTGGCTTATTCAGGTACTCGGGTTTGATCTTCTTCCCTACGATGAATGAAAGAAGTCCTGCCGAATCTTTCGCGCCGAGGGTTCTTTCGCAGAAGTCGGTTGGACCGACAAACTCAAACACGAACGCGATCGGGATGGGCGATTCTTCGGCTCGGGAGTACGAATAGAGCAGCGCGAGATGCCCGCCCGCCGAAATGCCAGACAATGCGATTTTAGAAGTCTGATAGCCTTCTGCTTCCAGTTTTTCCTTGATGGCTTTGATGCAGGCGGTAATTTCATCCAGCATCGTGGAAATCGTAACTTCGGGATGTTCTTTGGACAGAAGCGAGTATTCGATCGTAGCTGTTACACAGTTTTGTTTCGCATAATGCTTGCAGGCGAAAGCAATGTCATGTCGGCTGCCGCCTTTCCACGCGCCGCCATGGATGAACAGCGCCAGCCGGACAGGGGCGTCTTTCTTCAGGTCTTTCGGGATGTACATATCGTACACGAGGTTCTTTTCTTTGTCATAGACCTGATTAAGAATGGCTTGCCCGTCCTCTTTCGACCAGGCTTTCTGACCGCCGGCGCAGCCAACTACCAGGATTGACGCAACGATCAGCGCCAGAAACTTACAGTAATCCAGTAAGCTTTTTCTTTTGAATGTCATGATTTTTCTCCTTTCTCTGTAAATACAAATTATGGTTATCCTTTCTTGTGTTTTAAGCCGCAAAGGACGCATAGATCGCAAAGGGGGTTATCTTGTCGGTTCATCGATTTAGGAAAAGCCGAATTCCCCAATACAGGATATTTGCGACCAATACAGTCAGCATCGTTAGCATAAAATACGGCGACAGGTTTACTCCCTGCACAATCTTTATTATTAAATAGGCAAAGATTCCCGTGACGATCACTTTGGTGGAGCTAATGAAGCGCCATGTCAATGTCAACAAACGCGACTGATTTTCCTTCGTAACCTTGACAGGAACATTCCAAAGTCCAGGAAACTGTTCGACAGCTGTCAAAACGACGACGAGGCCCCACATGCCGGCAACAAGAAACCAAATCGTGTTCTTGTTCCCATATCCGTCGATTGCTCCATTCGCGCCGTAATGAACAGGAATGCGATCCGGCAGCGCGGCATAACAACGCCCGACCCAGATTGTAATCCCGATCAAAACCGCGACGCACAGGAAGTCAATAATCCAAACAAGCCACGTGCGCTTCACACTGCAATCGTTATCAAGTTTCATTGCTATCCTCTTTGCGTCCTTTGCGGCTAAACTAATTTTACAAAATCCTGTCGTCCTTGTGAGGCGAAAAATGTATGCTCATGGTTTAGCTATTTGTAATCCTTTTATTTGCTCGTTCGACAAGCCGTTTGCCCAGAGCGCGGGCGTTGGCAAGGTCTGTGGCGAAATGCGCATCGCGGTACGCCCGCTTTTCCTCCTCGGAGAAAATGTTGAAGTCGTAACGCGAATAATCCGTGAACTGGTACGTGTTGCAGACGTAGAGGGTTTCCGACGCGCCAAAAACAGCCGCCAGCGTCTGCGTGTTTGCTTCGAGGAGGATTTGATAGCCGATGTCTTTCATCATGCTTTCAGGACAGTTCATCGTGAAGATGTTAGCCGTCTCAATCACCTTGTCGCGGCATAAGAGAGGTTTTCCGTCTTCATAATGATAGCTGTACACAGGGAACGCAAGGCGCTCAAGAAAAGCGCGATACACGCCTGTCGGGTAACTGAAGTATATCGGCGAACCGAGAACAAGTACATCCGCCTGCCGCGCGCGTTCCAGAACGGGACGCAAGTCGTCTCGAATGGCGCAAACGCCGTTGGTTTTCGCGTTCTTGAGTTTGCAGGCAAAGCAGCTCTTACAGCCTGCAAACGAGAAGTCGTACAGGTTCACGATCTCCGTTTCTGCCCCCGCCTCACGCGCACCCTCAGCAGCGCTTTCGAGCGCCTTCGCTGTATTCCATCCCTTGCGCGGGCTTCCGTTAAAAAACATCGCCAATAATTTTCCGTCTTTCATAATTGTTTCCTTGTTACGTTGTTTGCCGGGATTCAATACGAGTCGAGTAACATCACCCGAAACTCGCGCCTCAAACTGATTTTATATGATCCTGTCGCCCCAGAACGCCACGGAGACGTCTTCGCAGCCAGCCTGTTTAGCCTGGACAAGCCGTGGGCGGATGAGCCGCTCGTCGAGGCGGCCGCTATGGTTCTGAGCGTGACCAAGTTCCCACAGATGACCGAATACAATGCGTTTGGCGTTGACCTTCTTCACGGCTTTGCGGACGTCGATTCCGCAGCCGGGAAAGAACAGCCACAGGTCGGGACGTCCCCAGACGGTGTTCAGTTTCGGCTCAA
>JAZRTH010000062.1:0-2783 GCA_045651945.1 Thermoguttaceae bacterium | reverse complement strand
GAGATGCCTCCCAAACCGATTTCCACTTGCCTGAAACGACTTCTGACACCACGGTCTGACGAAATGCGTCTGTATATCGTTTTAACATCTTTAACCTTTCTGTCAACCGATACCAGGACAAGACAGTAATTACTAATTACTAATTACTAATCACTAATTCCTAATTGAACCCACCGCCGCTTCCATCGTTGACGGCCAGTCGAGATTCGTCCAGTCGCCGGCAAGTTCAAGATTTTCCGGCAGCGTCATCTGTTCAAACCAGCGCTGTCTTGCCGCCGTCCATTCTGCCGTTGGAACGCAAACGGCGTCCTGCCAGTGCGTCGTTTCCAATCTCAGAATTTTCGATTCCGGGCTGAGTTCCGCCAACTCCTGCCGAACCTGGGATTTGAACCCGTTCTTTCGTTCCAGCCAGCAATTCGTTCCCGAAGCGACGCCGCGATAATAGTATCCCAGTTCGTCTTTCTCGCCGGAGAAAATCCACTGAATCGTCCGTTCCGGAAAGACCCCGTGCGGCGTAGGCAGAAACGGCGAATCCGTCCAGAAATGAACGCAGGAAATAGACTCCGTCTGATACGAGTCCGCCAACGAAGCAAGCGGGGAAAAGAGCGTTTGCGCTGTGGAGAAATTTGTCGCCAGGACGTATTTCTCAGCCAGAATCCGTTCGCCGGTTGACAGCTTCATGTCTCGACCGCGATTTTTGCCTCCTTCCAGTTCCTCGACGGTACAGTTGCGGCGGATTTCAACGCCCAGTCCCTGTAACGTCGCCGCCAGTTTGACGTCGAACAGTTCCCGGAGCGGAACGGTTGGCAGAGAGCAGTTCCAGCAGTTTTGTCCTTCAAAGAAAGAACAAACGAAAACCTTCCGAACCATTTCATAACACGGGCGGTCAAGCGAGCAGGAAAGAGCGCTCATCACAATCGGCTCGTAGAACAGCGTCCGAATCGACGGCGGCGTTTTGCGCTTGTCCAGCCACTGACCGAACGAGCCGTCAAACGTCTTTTGCCGCGCAATTGCCAGCATGTCAAAGACAATTCTCAGCCGCTCTTTTCGCGACAGATAGTTCAAACTCCGCAAGGCGGGCGCCAGACGCAGCAGACCCGGCAGCCGATCCGATTCTTTAAACGGCCGCGGCGCCGCCGTTGCCGGTTTTCCCGGCGGATAAAAGTAGAATTCCCGTTCCGGCTTCCAGAATTCGATCAACCCGGTTTGAGTAAAGAACTCCCTCACGCCGTCGCAGCAGTCCAAAAACACGTGCGGACAGTTGTCCAACCAACGCATCGACGGCAAATCGTAAAACGACGCGCACCGTCCGCCCAGATACGGCGACCGTTCCAGTACAACGACGCTCTGACCGGCTCGCGCCGCGTTCCACGCCGCGCTTAATCCCGCCAGACCCCCGCCGATTACGACAGTGCGATTACGATTCTGTGAATACATTGGTTAAGGCAGTAGGCAAGAGGCAGTAGGCAGTAGTAGAGTTGTATACTCTCGCAACTCGCTACTCGCAACTTTGCACTCCTTCCCCTCCTTGCCAAAAATGGAGTTTGTGGTAAATATATATTGTATTAAGGAATGAAAATTCCGGGTTGTCTGAGTAGCTCAGAGGATAGAGCGCCGGTTTCCTAAACCGAAGGTCGTCGGTTCGAATCCGACCTCGGATACTATTTTTCAGTGGTAAGTTTTTAGTGGTAAGTGGTTAGGACGCACGCGCCCCCGTGGCGGGGAGCCCATCGGCGCTACCGCCCGTCTGCCAAAAATCGCTCCCGTTGGTCGTTTTAATTCTCTCTTGCTACTCGCAACTAAGTATACTCATTTTTCCAATTCTTTCCAGTACCGGTTGATTTTCTCTTGATAACCCGGCAGTGGAATCGGTTTTGTATCTATCGGGAACGCCTGCTGAAGTTCCGGCGGAAGCTCGCCCCAGATTCGGTGCTTTAACGCCTCGGCTTGCTCTTCTGAAAGCGGCTGGGATTCGCCGTCGGACGTTTTTTCGCCCGCGCCCGGCGCAGAGGCGTCAACGGTCTGTTCGTCGTCTGCGCCTTCGTTCTGGTTTTGATCGTCCGGTTTCTTGTCGTCCGACTCCGGCGCTTTGCTGTTGTCGTCCTTCTGTTTACTTCGGGAGAACGACAGCTGATTGATAAACGAAATAAAATGATCGCAGATCTGTTCCTGCAGTCCCTGATTGATTTCGCCGGCGTCGCGGAGCTTGAACAGCTCGTACGTCTGCCGCATGAGCCGGACGATTTCCAGCAGCGGCGCGTCCTCTTCCGACACCGCAGCGGTTCCCAACTCGTTCCAAACCGTTTCGAGAAACTCCTGCTCTTTTCGCTTTTGTTCCCGTTCGGCTTTTTGAGCGTCGGATAGATTCTCCTCGACCTCGGCAGTCAGGTCGCCCAACAGGGCGTCATCGAGAGAGTCGGGAGAATCAGCGTCTTTCGGACGTTCTCCGCGAAGCAGTTCCGGCGAAACTGTAACAGTCGTCAAAAACCACGTCAACGACGCCAGCCGCTGCTGTCTGTCCGCCATGACCGCGGCGGACTCTTCCGAAAGCGTCATCGACCCGGCGTCCAGAGCGTCGGCGTACGCCTGACGCGTTTGCTCCAAAACCTGACGCTGCTGCAATTCCAGCAGTTTCAAGTCTTCAATAGAAACCTTGCTCTGGGGCTTATCCTCGTCGGGTTTGTCGGAGGAATCCGGCTGAGCGTCTTCCGATTCGTTTGCCCTGTTCATCGCCAAAATTGCCAGCTGTTCCGCTTCGTTGAGCGTGTCGAGAATTTGCTCTA
>JAZRTH010000061.1:0-16984 GCA_045651945.1 Thermoguttaceae bacterium | reverse complement strand
TGAGCCGTCAAAGCCAGCGTTCCACCAGAAACCTTTGTCGCGCCGGTGAAGCCGTCGTTGGTTGAACTGATTGTCAACGTACCCGCGTCCGTCTTTTCTAAATCGCCGGAACCGGTGATATTCCCGGACAGCGTGAGATTGTAGTCTGCAGCAACCTGAACGGAGCCTTTGGCATTCATTTCAACCGGGTTGGAATACGTCACAGAGGCGTTGTCGCCGGAAACCAGCTTGGCGCCCAGTTTGTCAGACCCGTCGATCGTCCATTTTGCAGCGGACATGTCCTCGGCGGAATCGGAGTAATAGTACGGCTGGGTGATGACGCTGCCGGTCTTGTTGAGAACAAGCGAATTGCCCTCGGTTGTCAGATACCAGTTGGTCGTCTCGGACGAGTTTACATACACGGCGAGATTGTCCAAATCGGCTGTCAGCGCGCTGGACGTGAGCAAAACGTAGCCGTTGTCGGCAGCGTTGTTCCACCAGGAGGATTCGTCGCCGTTGTTAAATGTAACGTTAATCACGCCGGACGTCAGCGTCGCTGCGCCGGTTGTCAACGTATCGAAATCGTTTGCAGCAGCTGCATTGTTAAAATCAAAGTTGACAGTTTCGCTGGTCAGAGCAAAGTCGCCAATAGTAATTCTGGACGATGCGCTCGTTTCGCCGATGGTGAACGCGCCGCCGGTAAGCGTAACGTCAGACGTAATCGAATTGGCTCCGTCGATAAACGTCGCGCCGGCTTCGACTGTTACATCTGAAACCAGATTTCCAGAACTCGCCAAAAGGAGCGTACCGGCAGAAACCGTCGTCGCGCCGGTGTACGTGTTGTTGGCAGTGAGCTTTAACATGCCGGACCCGGTCTTTTTGATTGCGCCCGGCTTGGTCGCCTGGGAGTTGGTGTCAACGCACGGGTCAACAATAACAGCGGAGATGATAAAGTCCGGCTGATTGTCTGCGAGGCTGGGATTGACGCTGGTAATGTCTTCCACGTAGAGCGTCGCCAGACTCGTTCCGTCATTCAAACTGGCGGTATTCCCACCAAAACAGAACACAGCGTTGGGCTTGCTCATGTCGGCGGAGAATGTAACAGGAGCCGCCGGGGTGTTGTCGTCGTTGCGTTTGACGTTGACGTTTTTGAACTTGTAGGCTTTCCACGGGACGTTTCCGTCCGAGGCGTAAACTTCCGCGCCGTTTTTCAGCGTAATGTTGGTGAAGTACTCGTAAATGGTTCCGGAATTGGAAATCCTGCCGCCGTCGAGAACGAAGTTAATGCTCGTATCGGTATGAGCGTTTGTAAAGGCGTCCTGATTGAAGAACACCAGTTCCGCCCCGTTGTTGACGTAAACGGTTCTGCTTTGCAGTTTGCCAATCGGAGACGTTCCATTGGAACTGCTCCATCCGCCTTTTGCAAGAACGGTTCCTTCGTTAATGATAAAGTCTCCGTTGAAGGAGCTGCCAGCAACTTTCAGTTCCATTGTACCTGGACCGGTTTTCGTCAGCGAGTTGGTTGAAATGGCGCTGGACGCTTTGTTGCCCAACGCGACGTTGACGATCAAGTCTGGATCGGAGTTGAGCGTGAGGTCTTGAACGTCAATAACAGCGTTGTCCGGAACGAAGATAATGCCGGTTGAAGTTCCCGAGAATGTAACAGGAGCTTCAGGCGTTGTACCGTCGCCGGCAAAGGAAATGTACGTTGGGCCTTTGAGCCAGAACGACCGCCACGTTCCCTGATTGGAAACGCCGTAGAGGACAGCGCCGTTTTGGAACGTCGCGCCGTAGAGTGAGTTGTTGTTTTCGCCTTTGACCGTACCGCCGTTGACGATAAGTTTAATGTCGTTTTCAGTGTATGTGTACCCATCGCAGCCGCCGAACGTGTCGTTCGTTCCCAGATACAGTTCTGCGCCGGGCATGACGGTAAGAGTTCGTCCGCCGGCTTTGCTTATCACGCCCATTGAGCAGTTGGGATTCGACCAAACCGCTGTTGATTTCAGAGTTCCCTGAGAGACGACAATATTTCCGGAGAACGAGTTGGCGTTGTTCGACAGCGTCAGCGTTCCGATGCCGGTTTTGGTTAAGTTCCCTTCGCCGGAGATGACGCCGGAAACTGTTACATCGCGCCCATTGGTGTTGATTGTCCCAGTCGCGCCGGACTGTAATGTCACGCCGTCCGCAAGCGTCAAGTCAGAACCGACTTGAAGAGTAGACGTTCCCGTAAAGGCGACCGCGCCCGACCCGAGAGAATCCGCAGACGTCAGGCTCAAAACGCCTCCGCCGATATTGGTTCCGCCGGAATACGCATTGTTTCCGGAAAGGGTCAGCTTTTCCGATCCGTTTTTGGTAAAGGATCCGGCGCCGCTGATAGAGCCGGAGAATTCCGTCTCCGCGTTACTGACAACGGTCAAGGCGTTTCCGCCGTTGTCGATTGTTCCATTTCCAGACAGATTATTGAGTGACTGCGCCGCGCCCATGGTAATAGCAGCGTTGTTTTTCACCGATGAGGAATTGGAAATCGCGTTTTGAGCGTCCAGAGCCAGCGTCCCTTCGGAAACCGTCGTCGCGCCAGTAAACTGGTCGTTTGTCGCATTGAGCGTCAGCGTTCCCTCTCCGACTTTTTCAATCTTCCCGGAGCCGGAAACCTTTCCGGAAAGAGTCAGATTGTATCCAGACGCGATGTCAACCATCCCGTTTGCCGACATGATAACCGGATTGGAATAGGTTGCCGTCGAACCGCCTGAGTTGAATCGGATGCCCTGTTTGGTTTCTCCGTCAATAGTCCAGTTGGGTTCTGAAAGATCGCTGTTGGGAAGCCACCAGCTGCTTGCGCCGCTTGGCGCGCTGCCGACTGCCATCAGATAGACGTACTGGGAATCCGCTTCCAAAGCCCATGAACTTGTCGGCATCCCGTCGACGCGGACTTTCATATTGTTGAAATCGCCAATGTCTCCCGAGATGACATAAAAACCGCCATCCTCTTTAATATTATTCCACCAGGTTGTTTCGTCGTTGTTGTTAAAAGAAAGGTTGATATACCCGGAATCAAAACTGGCAGAACCGACTTTAAGCCAGTCGGCGTCGACGTCGTACTCGTAAGTAGAGCTGTCGTTAAAGTCCATGTTGATTGTACCGCCGTTGACAGTAACAGCGCCAATCTGAATAACCTGAGTATTTGACGCGTCGCCCACGGTTAACGCGCCGCCATTGAGAATGACGTTGTTGGAAATATAATTATTCCCAACTTTAAGCGTTCCGCCGGTTGTTACATAAATATCATTTGAACTCAAAGAAACGCCGTTGGACAAAACCAAAGTTCCGCCGCTGACTGTTGTATCGCCGTCGAAAGAGCTGCTTGTTCCGAGAGTAACAGTTCCATCTCCCGTTTTAACGAGGTTTCCTGTACCGAAAATTTCTTTATTGAACGTCTGGTTGGAATCGTATCCCAATTCGACGTTTCCGCCGTTGAGCGTAATTTTACTGTTATTGAGCGAGCCGTTTCCTGCAAAGCGCAGAGTTCCCGCGTTGACGGTTGTCGCGCCGGTAAACTCGTCGTTGGCGCCGGAAATTGTCAGCGTACCGTCTCCGATTTTGGTAATCGAGTTCTCTCCGGAAATGCCTCCGGACTGATCCAGATTTAACCCGGAACCGATGTTGAACTGAGCGTCCGCGCCCAGGGTAATCGTTCCGCTGTGCGCTGCTGAAGACGAGCCATCTTTCTGATTGAGGAAAACGACGTCCTTTTTATCAACGCCGTTGATCGCCCACGTTCTGGACGAGTCAACAATTCTGTCAACTTCAAAATTAACGCTCGTATTGGATTTGAGAGTAAAGTCGTCAATAAGGCTTCGGGAATAGCTGCTGCCGTTTGAGTACGAAACAAATCCCGTGTAATTGCTGGTAAAGCCTTTGGCAGTTTTGAAACTCGATACCAAGGCATCGTTGACGTACAGACTGACGTCAACCGGGGACGTTCCGTTAAAATCAGGAACGGTGTAAACGATTCTGACGTTTGCCCAGTCGTTAACGCCTGACAGAGGAGAGAAGACATTAGCAAAAGAAGTACTCGAATTCCCGTTTGTGCCGTCAAAAATTTGAATTCCGCCGTTTCTGCGGAACAGAATCCCAACGCCGTTTCCAGTGTTAACGCTGGACAACTGTTTGTCGCTTGTAAGACCAAATGTAACAGCCGTCCAGTTGCTGGAAGTTGCAGCATCGTCTGTAACCGGATTGACTTTGAAACTGATTTCATACGTCTTGCCGCCCAGATCAATCGCATTTAGCGCTCCCAAATTATTGCCAAAATCGTAATTGGGAGAGGTTACGCTGGTTGTATATCCGGAATTTTTATTGGTAGCCTGAAATAGCGCTGAATTATTATAGCCGTTGCCGACCTGAAGCATGTCAGTAGACGCTCCGCTGAATGAATAGCCCAACGCGCCGAGAACTCCGCCGCTGAAACGTTCCGGCTTATCGTTGTCTGACGGACCGCCGATAGCCGTTCCCTTTTTATTGCCGTTAACGTTGTAGTTATCGCTGAAAAACGTCGTCATGGTTTCGTCAGCCGCAGCTGTCTGCTGCATAGCCAGGTCAAACGCCAGCGCCGCTGCAAAAAACGCTGCGAAAATCCAAACTCTGTTACTAATCCGATTCTGTCCGGAAAACGCGATGTGTCTGGTCAACATTTTAAAACTCGTATTTTTGAAGTTTGTATGAAATTTAGTAATTCTGATTAACTATAGGCATATTTCGCCTAATGATAATTATGCTTAAAATATATTATAATCCATGAATTCTGAATCGTCAAGCATTTGCCCCCAAAAAAGCTACAGATTTTTTACATAAAGTTAGAAGAGTTAGGATTATATGGAGAGAACGGGGATATTAATATCAAGCAAATCTGTTCTTAATAGAATCCATAGCATAATACCCCAAAATCAAAAAAAGAACCTCGAAGATCTTCTTCGAGGTTCTAGTATGGTTGTTTGTTTAAGCGACGGCAAGCCGTCGTTTTCCGGGGGCTAACGCGCCCCGGCTCGCCTTACTTTCGTTTGCGGAAGTACAGCAAGCCCATCGCGGCATGCGCCAGCAGCGCCCAGGTCGACGGTTCCGGGACGGCGTTGGGGTCAACGATACCGGTAATGGTATACGTTGAACCGTCTTGAAGAACCGTCAAACCGGTGAAGTAGGGAGACGTCAAAGTGCTTTCGATAAGGTCGACGCTCGTTCCCTCTGCTTGAATAATGGCTTCAAAGGTATCGTACGGACCCAAGCTGGAATTGTCCGCCAAAGTCAGATTAATTATCGCGCCATCTTCAATGGTAAGATTGCCCAAGATGATCAGTTGGTCGTTGTCGTCCGGTTCGGGTCCGGCAACTTCCATCAAGAGCGTTGAACCGTCATGAAGCGTCAAAGCGGAAACCCCTGCCGGCAATTCTCTTCCGTCAATGGTCAACGTTCCAATCGAGTTGCCCGGCGACAAAACCGCGCCGCTGTTGAGTTCCATGGCGCCTTTGTACGTTCCTTTGAAGTCCAGCTCGCCGGCTTCAACAACAAAGTTGGCGGCGGTGGAAACGTTGTCTTCGTCGCTGTAAATCTTCAACGTTCCGTTTCCAGTCTTTGTAATCGTCTTTCCAGCAGCGTCAATCTTTCCGATGAACTTTGTATCAGACCCGGAATTGGAATTGAGCGTCAAATCGCCTTGAGAAACCAGATTGACCGGATTGTATACAGAGTCAGGATCGTCTGATTTGACTTCTGAACCGCCGGACAGATCGTTCAGCGTTCCGTCAGCGGCGAGTTTGAGCGTTCCATCTGCAACGGTTGTCTTGCCGGTATAGGACGACAGGTTGTCGCCTGCAAGAGTCAACGTTCCCTTTCCGGTTTTAATCATCTCGCCAGAGCCGGTAATCTCGCCGGACAGCGTCAGATTGTAATTCGCGCCAACTTCGACCGTGCCAGAGTCAAACATCTGGATGGAATTGTCAGCTTCCACCGAAAGGTTTGCTCCAGAAACGAGCTTAACGCCCTTCTTGCTTTCACCGTTAATTTCCCAGTTTGAAATGTCAGTGGAATCTGTTGCGTTAGCATACCAGTAGCAGTTGCGAAGCTCAATAATGCTTTTGCCAGCGGTCAGAGCCCAGAGTCTGCCGGCTTCCTTCAAACCCGCTTCGCTCAGGTGAATGGAGTTGCCGCTATTTTGTCCGCGCAGATCGCGCGAGAATTCGTCTGTATTGACGCCTTCAACGACCAGCGGGTCATCTGCAATAACTCGCAGCTGAGCGTTGGTAACGTTGCTGTATGTATTTCCGTTGGCGTCGGCAGAGACAATCGCAACGCCCCAGAACAAATTCTCGTTGCCGGAATCGGCTCGAGTGCGTTCAATCAAGGCGCTAAGTCTGTCGTAATAATCCTGCTCTGACGTTCCCTTGTCGGATTCGCCCTGATGCCAGAGGATTCCAGCAAAGCCGTTGGCGTTTTCGTTGAGGAATTCCATCGCATTTACCAGGTTCGTGTACATTCCGTTTGCATCGCTTGCCCATTGCGCCTGAGTTGTTCCGCCGTAACCGACAGAATACGTTGCAACCGGGACGCCTTCTTCTTCAGAGAGCGTATCAGCGAAAGACGGCCACGTCGAACCGCGGTTAGAACCGTCGAGCGGGCCTTGCTGCGGGTCTTCGTTTTGCTGCCATTGACCTGTCTTGGGGTTGTACGATAACGCCAAAGGCGAAGTTGAGACTTGAGCGGCGTCGCCGTAGTTGGTTGAGTTGGACTGACCGGCGGTGATGAAGATTTCTCCAACGCCGACTTGTCCGGATTTCGTTGCGACAACGTTTCCGTTGACGTCTACCGCCTGATACGAAACATCGTGCATGCCGCCCAGAAGAGACGTTGTTCCGGTAAATGTGCCGTCTGAATTCATGGTCAGAGCAAACCAGTCGCCGCCGTCAACCGACGCCTGAACTGTATCAATCGTAACGCCGTTGGTCGCCGCCCACGTTCCGGAAAGAGTAACGTTAGCCTGGTTCGTCAAATCTCTTTGATACATGGACAGAGCGTTTGTCGTCAGCAGAGCGTCAACCTCATGAACGAACGTGTAGATGTTGGCGATTGCATAACCGGTTCTGGTTTCGTCAAAAGTCCAGTCGAACTGCGAACCGTTGTTGTTTGCAGAGGGGTTGGGGTTCGTGCCGATTCCATACTGTTTTGCTCCATTTAAATGGTTCAAGGCAAAAATCGTTTGCTGAGTGTCGATTGAATGTATCTGCATTGACCCGTGCCCAGCTGCGTACGGGTCGGCGGGGATGGTATCGTTAATATCGTAGATGTCATTGCTTCCCAGGGAGTTGACGCCGCCTTTGGGCTGCGAGTAGTTGGACGCGCAGAATTCAATAAATCCCTTTTCGTGAGAAATGGTCTTATTGGCTGCCGCCTGAGCGCCCGTATTCGGGTCGTTGATTCGTCCTTGAGACGCGGCAACGTTGGTTGTTACTTCCAGATTATTGACAAACTGCTGATAATATTCTCCAGACGAAGCAATCGGAACGCCGATTTTGGAGATGTCGGTCGTCATGGCGTCAAACGAAACGAAGACGTACGTCAGCGGATCATTTACCGTCGCAGCGTATTCCATGTAATAGCCAACGCGGTCAAACAGAACGCCCTGATTCTGCAGCGTTGCAAGATTGTTGACAATGTCGTAATTGACGCCGTCGTTATGCCAGTTTGTTCCCATCTGAGTTGTCAAACGCGCGCCCTGAACCATCGTGTAGTCAGAACCGTTTGTAACGTTCGCCATGCCGGGAGCGATTGCCGGAGACGCCATAACGTACAGCGTGCGGTTGGCATACTGAGACGCATTGGAAACGCCGACTCCCCGCTCGCCGTCAAAAGTATAGTCAGGCTCGCCGCTGGCATTGGGATTGGTTCCGATGCCAATATCAATCGTACGGTTGTTGCTGGCTGTCGCATGACCGTTCCAGGCGTTAAGAGCTATAACTGTTTGCTTATCGCCATAGTTATGAATCTGGAACGATGCGTAGTCGCCGCCAGAGGCAATTTCGTCTCCAAAGTCGTATTTATTGCCGTCTGCGCCAGGAATGTTCTTGGCGTTGCCTTTATTATAGTTTTTGTTCCAAAATTCGATGTTGCCCGACAGCCCCGTTCCGTTGACAACGCCATTTACGTTAGACGAAACCGTTAAATTATTGACCGTCGTCTGGAAAACCGAGCCGTCAAACGGCAACCCCAGTTTCGCAGGGTTATTTGTAACAGAATCGTACGACGCGTAAGCGTAATCAACCGAACCGTCCTCTTTTTCCAGCGTCATGTAATACGCAACTCGACCAATCGGCATGCCCTTAAAACTGTCCGGAAGATTGCTGGCGTTGTTGACCGTATAAGTATCAGCCGAGTACGTCCCATTAAGCGGGCATTCCAGCTTGTAAACCAGGCTCATATTAGATACTTCAGACTGAACAGGCTGGAAATGAGTCTCGTCCATGTCAAACAAAACCGGCTTGGCAAAGGTGTAAATATTGGCGATTGCGTAGTTCTTTTTAGTCTCGTTGTTTGTCCAGTCAGGATCTCCTGAACCGGTGGCATTTTTACCAATGCCAAACTGTTTGCCGCCGTTGAAATGGTTCAAAGCAAAAATGGTCTGTTCAGTATCGAGCGAATGGATTTGCATGGAGCCGTGACCGTAACCCGTGCTGCCTCCAGAATCGTTGATGTCGTAGGAATTGGCGTCGCCCTGAGAAATGACATTGCTTTTCGCTTTACCGTAATTGGACGCCCAGAATTCCAGATAACCGTTATTGTACGAAATCGTTTTATTGGCGGCGACCTGTTGCCCCGTGCCGGGGTCTGTAATCAAACCGTCAGACGTTCCAACGTTAGTTGTTACATTCAATTTTTTAACAACCTTTTGATAAAATTCGCCGGAAGGATTGGTCGGAACTCCGATTTTGGAGATGTCGGCGGTCATTGTATCGAAGGAGACAAAGACGTATTTGAGCGGGTCGTTGGCGTTTTGAGCGTATTCCATATAATAGCCAACGCGGTCAAACGGTCCCAACGTCTTTTGCAGTTCTGCAACGTTGTTTACAATATCGTAATTGACGCCGCCGTTTTCTTTAGACCAACCAGTATTCATTTGAGACGTTAATCGCGCGCCCTGAACGATAGTATATTGGGAAGCGTCCGGAACGTTGGACATGCCAGGCGCTATTGCCACTTCCGCCATGACGTAAAGCGAACGGTTTTGATACTGGGACGCGTTGGAATTCGCTCCCGCATCGCCGTCGAAAGTATAGTCTAAAGCTTCGCCTGCAACAGGATTATTTCCGATTCCCATGTCAATGGTCTTGCCGCCAGACGCCGGACCGTTCCACTTGTTCAACGCCATGACCGTTTGACTGGCGCCGTAGTTGTGAATCTGGAAACAGGCGTAGTTGCCGCCAGTTCCGCGTTCGTCGCCGAAGTCAAAGCCCGGATGGCCTTTATCGCTGCTGGCGTTCGGAATGCCAATCGCGTTGTTTTCACTATAGTTGGTATTCCAGATCTCGACGTTGCCCGTTTCAATTCCGGTTCCGTTGACAACGCCGGCAACGTTGGATTGAACAGTCATGTTGCTGACCGTCTGCTGATGATACCAGCTTGAACCGCTAAACGGCAAGCCGATCTGGTTGACGTCGTTGGTAATTGGATCGAATCCGGTATAGGCGTAATCGACGGTTCCGTCCGACTTTTCCATGACCATGTAATATCCAACGCGGCTGAGCGGCATGCCGGTATAACTTGCCGCGTTATTGACAATATAATTATTGGCGCTGTACGTTCCGGTAAGCGGGCAGTCCAGCTTATAAACCAGCTGCATGTTGGAAACTTCGCCGGAGATGGCTGAGTAATCTGACTCGCTCATCGAGGAGAAAACCGGTTTGGCGAAAACGTCCAGCTGCTTGGTATCGTACGAAGCGGTGGTGTACTTGTGAGTCCAGTCCAAGCCAACGCTTGTATCGGGACAGTTGCCAATGCCAAGGCTGGCTTCCAGCCCATTGTTCCATCGGTTAAAAGCAAAAACCGTAGTGCGGTTTTGATAGTCGTGAACCTGCATAGATCCGTAGTTGTTGTCATAGTTGCAGGTGTCGCCAAAGTCAAAGTTTCTGTTGCCGTTGGCTCCGCTGGCGTTGGGAATGCTCTTCGCATTGCCAGTTCCATAATTCCACGGCCAAAATTCAACGTTACCCTGAGTAACCGTCGTCCCGGCTGTTGTCAACGATGGAGACTTCGCTTCGTAGTACAGGTTTTGAACGTATCGCTGAGAAACAATCTGAGAAGTAAACGTCGGGACGCCATATTGAGTCAGGTCGCTGGTATACGCGCTAAAAGACGCATAGCAGAAATTGTCCCCGCCCAGATTGAGCCGGTAGGCGACAGATTCAATCGGTCCCAAATTCAAATTGGAATTGTCGAGCGAATACGGCGCGCCGAGCCTGAAATTAGGCTGATCCGGAATTGACAGCGAATAAATGTGAGTATACCCCATCGCCTCAATTTCCGCATCGGTTTTCAACGTCTGAGCGGAAACGCCGCCAGCCAAACAAAACGTCAACGCAACAGCGCTTAAAACTACGGATTTAATACGCATTTTCATTTTAGTTTTTTTAAAATATATTCAGGTTACTTTTCAAGAAATAACTATGTATGCAAATATACCTAATACTTTATTATAACATGAATTTTAAAATTTTTAAGCGCTTTTCGAGAAAATTATTATTTTTGCTAATAAAACAGATTTATTTAATATCCAACAGCTAGACAACGCTTTTAAAAGAAAAAGCGAGAGTTCCGCTTTCACGTAACTCTCGCTGTTCGATTTTATGCTACGCTTGCGTAATTACGAATTACGCATTGAGTATTATGCATTCTTTCTCTTCCGCCAGAACAGCAGTCCCGCGGCGCCGAGAATCAGCAGCGCCCAGGTCGACGGTTCCGGAACGCCGGAGCCGGGTTCCGGTCCAGGTCCAGGAGCGTAAAGACCGATCAGGTACAGACCGTCGGTTCCGCCAATCAGATCAAACAAGCCTTGGTAATTCCCAAGCTTCGGGATATCGCTGTCAAAGTCCTCGTCGGAAACCAGCTTGTATTCAGATCCTTCCGCCGCCCAAAGTTTAGCGTCGGCATCGCTTACAAAGAACAGCTTGATAATCGAGTTCTCATCGATCACAAACGCGCCGTCGTTGATAGAAAGCGTGTCGTATTGCAGATTGTTCTCGTCATACGGGCTGAACTCGAACAAGCCGGTCGCGCCAGCGTCAATTTTGACGTTGCCGTAGACAGTCAGGTCGCCGACGGAGTTGCCAGGCGAAAGAGTTGCGCCAGATTTAACTTCCAAGTCGCCGTTGTACTGTCCCTTGAAGTCCAGTTCGCCAGCTTCTACCGCGAATTTCTCCGGAGCAAACTGTCCGTCGGTTGACAAAATCTTGAGCTTACCAGCTCCCGTCTTGATAGCGTTTGAGCCGGTAACGGTAACATCGTCTGTGAACGTCAGCTGTTTGGTTTTGTTAGCGGCAACGTTGTATTCCAAAGTCGCATCGTCAGCAATCTCAATTGAGCTGTTCGTCTTGACGGCGTCGCCGGTCAGAGCGAGCGTTCCTTTGGTAACCTTCGTATCGCCGGTATACGTGTTGTCGCCGGACAGGGTCAAAGTACCGTCGCCGATCTTTTCAACGTTCCCTTCGCCGGAAACAACTCCGGAAAGCGTCAGATTCTTGTTTTCAGCAACTTCAACAGTTCCGTCATCAGAGTTCATTTCAACTCCGCCGGAATAAGTAACAGCGTTATCGCCCTCAGTTAACTTGATACCTTTCTTATCCGTTCCGTCAATCGTCCACTTGTCAGCAGAAATATCTTCCGGCGAATTGGCGCGATAGTAGTAATCCGTCGGCGTTGGCGGTTCCGGACCTTCGGTCTTCATCAGAACGAGGTTGTTGCCCGCCGTTGCCAGATACCAGTTTTCCGTCGTCTCTGAATTAACCAGCAACTGGAAGCTATTCAGATCAACCGTCATAGCAGACGCATTGATCAAAGCGTATCCGCTGTCGGTAACGTTAGTCCACCAAGTGTTTTCGTCGTCGTTGTTAAACGTAACGTTGATTATGCCAGACGTCAGCGTAGCAGCGCCGGTTGACAGGTTGTCGAAATTGTAATCAACAGACGCGCTGTTGAAATCGAAGTTGACAGTACCGTCAGTTACGGCAAAGTCTCCAATGACAATTCTAGCCGTTGAAGCGGTTTCGCCAATTGTCAGCGTACCGCCGTTGAGCGTTACAGCAGACGTAATATAATTGGAACCGTCAACAAAGGTTGCGCCAGAGGCAACGTTAACGTCTGAAACCAGAGTTGCAGAGCTTGTCAAAAGGAGCGTACCTTCGTTAACGTTTACGGCGCCGGTAGAGTTACCCGCCGCGGTGATTTTGAGCGTACCAGCGCCGATCTTGGTAAAGCCCGCGCTTCCAACGGTTTCTTCAGTAGAATTGTTGATGCCAGCTTCAACTGTCAGAACGCCGTCCTGAACGTCAAAGGTCGCATTGGATGTACTGCGAATGCAAATTCTGGATTTAATTACCGAGTTTCCAGTTGATGTAATCTTTCCAGTTCGATCCCTGAAGTCCAAACCGGAACCGCCGCCATCGTAAGCATATTCCTTTTCGATAACGCCGTTTTCCAAAATAACATTTTTGATATGGGTGCTGCGAGCGGGAATCCACGTTCCTTTAACAGTAAGGTCGTTAGGAGCGTCCGTACCATAACCGAGCTGGTTAGACTGCTGGAATTCCAGCGTCGCGCCCGATTCAATAACAATCGGACCTGTTCCGTAAGCGCTGGCGGAAGCGTTAGCTGCATTGGAAATAACCTTTCCTGCTTCAATCGTTAATCCGCCCTTGTACGTGCTGCGAGCAGTAAAGAACAGGGTTCCTTCGCCCTTTTTAATGATTGGGCAGTTGACGCCTTGAGTTTCATAGTTGATAATTGTACCAGTAATATTGAGCTGAGAGTTGGCGTCGGTATCAATCACAAACGTGTCGCCTTCGCCGCTATTGCGAAGTCGAATACCGGCAGAAACCGTTGAAACAGTCGGATTCTCTGCGGTTGCTCCTTCAAGAGCGTGAGAATAAAAATTGGAATTTGTATGGCAAATGTCGTACGTTCCGCCGCCGGATGCTTTCGCCGTACCGCCATAGAAATGAAAGTTCGTATACTTGAGCGTTTCGTTTCCGACCGAGGTGTCAATCGTACCATAAATATTCATAACGGTATTAGACGTCCCGTATCCGAGCGAATCGTGAGCCGCGCAGTCCAACGTTGCGCCCGGATCAATAGTAACAGCGCCGTTGAATCGTTTGCTGCTTCCATTAAACGAACCGGTTATCTTTAACGTCCCTTCCTTGATTTCAACGTTGTGATTAATTCAGGCAGAGGTCGAAAGAATTCCAGCTCCCGTTTTTACCGTCTTAGACGCTTCCGCGGCGTTGTTGATATTATACGTAATAGACATTGTTTCTCCCGCAGCCGGAGAGAATTCAAAAATCGCGTTGTTGGTAACGCCGCCGGTTCCAATCGTACCTTCGCCAGTCAATCTGAGCGTGCCCGCGTTGATTGTCGTTGCGCCGGAATAGTTGTTAGCTCCGGAGAGCGTCAGCGTTTCAGCGCCGGTTTTAACCAACGCGCCAGCGCCGGAAATAACGCCGGAGAATTCGGACGCCGAGGTATTATTGAGCGTTAAAGCCTTTCCGCCGTTGTCAATCGTTCCCGTTCCCGACAGGTTGTTAAGCGACTGCTCGGCAGTCATGGCAATTGCGCCGTTGTTTTCAACGGAAGAGGAATTGGAAATTGCGTTTTGAGCCGTCAGCGCCAGCGTTCCCGCCGAAACCTTTGTAGCGCCAGTGAACTGGTCATTGGTTGAATTGAGCGTTAACGTTCCCTCGCCGGTTTTATCCATTGCGCCAGATCCGGAAACCTTGCCGGAAAGCGTCAGGTCAAACCCTTCGCCGATTTCATACGAACCGTCTGCATCCATTTGGACGGCGCCGGTATACTCTGCCGTTTGGCTTAAGCCGCTGATGAACTTAACGCCCAGCTTGGGATTGTGATCAATCATCCAAATCGGTTCTGCCAGGTCTGCCGACTGGTTGGCAAACCAGTATTCTGAAACCGGAGCCGGACCGCCCGCCTTGACCAAAAACAGCTCGTTATCAACAACCCTTAAGCCCCATGACGTTGACTCCTCAGAGTCAACGTAGACTTTAACATTGCTTGTATCCAACGACATAGAATCCGCTGTAACAAGCAAATACCCATTGTCTGTCACGTTATTATACCACGCCGCTTCGCCATCGTTAAAGACGAGATTAACAATACCGGAATTAAACGCAGCAGTTCCCGCTTGCAGCCAGTCCATGTCGTCTTGAGAGGTTGCGCCGTCTACATACCGATTTAAATCGAAGGATATCTGACCGCCGTTATTGAGCGCGAAATTCCCAACGGTAATCCATGCCGCTTCCGGCGTTTCGCCGATTATAAACGATCCGCCGTTAACAATAATGTTGGAATCGATACTGTTTACGCCATCCTGAAAAACCCCGCCGGACGTAACTGTTACCAACGGAGAAGCCAGGGAACCGTACGCCCCCACAACCAGAGTTCCTTCTGAAACGGTTGTATTGCCGGTATATTGAACATTGCTTGCCAATTTCAGCGTTCCCGTTCCGGTCTTCGTCAAAGAACCGCTGCCGGTAATATCGCCGTCGAAGGTAGTATCTGAGGTATTGTTAACCGTCAGGTCAAATCCGCCGTTTTCAATATTGCCGTAGCCGGAAACATTGTTCAGCGACTGGTTGGCTCCCATAGTAATATTACCGTCAAGAGTTACGGCGGAGGAATTGGCAATTGCGTCTTGAGCGGTCAACTGAAGAACGCCGCCGGAAACGGTCGTTGTTCCGTTATATGCGTGTTTTCCGTTGAGAACCAGCGTTCCACTGCCGGATTTGACAAAGGAGCCTGTTCCTCTAATATTAACGTCGTCGCTGTAATTCAGAGTCTTCGATTGACTATTAATATTATAAGTCAGAACGCCTTCGTCTTCGATTGTTACAGGTCCGTAGACAGCCGCCGCGTCATCGTTAAACTGAAGCGCACCCTGTTTAATGAGAGTATTTCCTGTAAACGAGTTAGCAGTTGAAAGAACGGTCGTTCCTTCGCCTGATTTGACCAGAGAGCCCGTCCCGTTAATCTGATTATCAAAAGCATGGTAATCGGCGTAGGCAAATTCCAGCGTACCATTTGTCATGGTAACGTTTCCATTTCCAAGCGTTGCCGTATCAGACAATTTGACAATGCTGGAATCAATAATCGTACCGCCGTTATAATACGCCGGTTTTAATAAATTGAGCGTTCCGCCGCCTTTGACGGTCAATTTGTTGCTGTCAATCGCGCTGTTGATTGTCTCTCTTTGAATAAAGACTGCGTCCGTGCGAATGCCGATTGTCGCGTCGTTGGTAAGCGTAATCGGAGCGCTGCTGTCGGAACTTTGCAGGAATCGCAGCGTGCCGGAACCGTCTCCAGAACCTTCGATTTCCAGTTTGCCCAGTTCGCGAATAGCGGCATAAGAAGCGTTGGAGTAACTTGAGTTCATCAACAGCTGACCCGTTCCGGTAATTCTGACGTTTCCGGAAGCGGAGTTGTCTGAACCGTACAAGCCGTTGGTAATTTCAAGGATGCCGCCGGAAAGATTGAGCTGAGCGTCGTCGCCTGCGCCTTTGCGCCCCAATTTGAGGTTATTGAGTCGAACTTCGCCGCCGGAAATATTGACAATACCAGTTGAACCGCTGCCTGTTGCAACTGACACTGTATTAGACGCAACAAAAATGCCGCCGGAAATATCAAGCGTTCCCCTGGATCCTGCATTGGTTGCCAAATTAACAACGCCGCCGGTTGTAAAATAACCATTCGTCATGGTAAAAGAGCCAACAGCGTTATCGCCGTTAGCCGCAATTTTTGTATCTTTATTATTGTTTACCTGCAATCTGCCGCCGTTCATTATCAATTCCGCATTAACGCCAGCTCCATCGCAGACGATCAGACCGCCGTTGGCGTCTCCGCATTGAACAATGCCATTATTAACAACGACCTTTGCAGTTAGCGTTGTAGAGTTGGCGTTGCCGATTGCCAGCCAGCGACCTGCCTTAACTGTCCCTCCGTTCACTTCCATATACGCCGGAGAAGCCGCCGTTCCATAAATTCTAAAGTTTTGATCGCTTGACGTCCCAAAAGAGCCTCTATTAACAATTAACTTTCCAGCCATTGTCATGGCTCCTGTTCCATAGGTGTTGTTTCCGCCGTTAACAACCAATAATTCTCCAGCATGAACGACTGCTTCGTTAGCAAATTTATTTGTTCCTCCAAGAGTCACCACTGTTCCGGCATAGTCATTAAACGTATTCGTTCCGCCGACAATGTAACCGACTCTGTTGGACGTTTCCCCTGCCCAGTTGGCGGCGTCGCTCAAGTTGCCAGTCTTCCCGGACGTCCAGGTTTTGACGCCTGTCGGAGCGGACCCATTTTGAGCTATGACCGCCTTGGTTCCTGACAAATCGACAACGCCTATAGTCCAACCGCTCGGAACGGACGTCAAAGCCTTTACCGCATTAGCAGTTGCTTCATCTGCAAAACGACCGACCAGAATCTGATCGCCTGCGGAGTATGAATAGCCGTCTACCGTTTTGACGTTAATCGCGCCGCTTTGAGCGTTAAACGTTCCTGTCGAATTGATAAAGCTGTGCGTTGCAAGATTGACGGTCGCGCCTGCAAGCGTAGTCGTCCCCTCGTTGGAAAGCATGCCCAAATTGAGAGTTCCCCCGGTGAGATTGGCGTTCGATCCGGCATAAACAGTCATGTAACCTGCATCCATCACGCCGTTGGAAAGATTATAAGAGGAACC
>JAZRTH010000060.1:0-3773 GCA_045651945.1 Thermoguttaceae bacterium | reverse complement strand
CGTCTTTATACGGATACGGCTTGTAGTCGGAACGAGTCCATTCGGAAACGTTACCGACCATGTCGTACAGACCAAAGGCGTTGGGTTCGTACTGTTTGACGTAATCGACGGTAAACCATTTGTCCTTGAATCGGTCGTCACGCAGCGGGAACGTTTTGCTTTCCGTATGCGGACGTCGGCGGTGAATCATGCTTCCGCCTTCCCACGTCGTGTACGTGTTGTACAGATCGGCGTCGGCGAGGTTCGCCCAATTCGTCCAGTCTGTATCCCAGTCGCCGTAGAAGAACTGTTTGTCGCTTCCGGCGCGAGCCGCCCATTCCCACTGCGCTTCTGTCGGAAGTTCCATTTTCTTATTGAACTTCTCGGACATCCACTTGCAGAACTTCGTCGCTTCCTGCCAGGAGATTCTGGCAACGGGCTGAAGCGGATGGTTGGCGATATATCCGGGCGTGGTGTGATCTTTGCCGTCTTCGCGATGATATCGCGTGTCGTGTTCCGGGTCGAAACATTCGTACTGCTGGTTGGTAATTTCCGATTCCGACATCCAGAACGGCTTTTTGATTTCCACCACGGCGCGGGAGCGTTCATCCGGATACCCTTCCTGAGATCCCATAATGTACTTGCCTGCCGGGATTTTCACAAACGTCATATAGACGTCGTTGCCAGCATGGTCTTTTCCAATGCAGAAAGACTTCTTTTCCTGATCTTTCCCGCCCGCCAGTTTCGCGGCGGCAGCGCGGCTCATGGGCCAGTTTTCAACAGTGAGATTATCCGGCTGAACGAACGGCTGAGGCGGAGGAATAATCGGCTCGATATTGGCTTCTCGAGCGGCGAGCGACTGACGATATTCCTCTTCCGGGTTGTCGTCTATGCCGGCATAGAGCTTTTGCAGTTCCAGACGTCGATTCTCTCTGCCGGGGTTGTTCCACATGCCGGTATACGGCGCGTTGAGGTCAATCCACGTATAGAACCGTTCCCACGCTTCCTGCGGCAGATCAACGCCATGATGTCCTTTTTTAAGCATCTGAATCAGTTCGCTTGTCGAGGCGTGATATTCCATCGGCTTCATCACGTCGAGGCCGGTTTCCGGACCCGGACGCCGGACGTACGGGTTAATCGCCGCGTAAGACGTATCCGAAACCCAGTTTCCAGCATTGTGAGGCACGAACGACAAACCGCCGGCTTTGTCGTTGTCGTTGTGACATCCAACGCAGTATTTGTCGAGCGTAGGCTGAAGTTCCGCCTGGTATCCCCAGGATCGCGCCGGGCCGTACCACGGCGTGAGCTTTTGCGGGGCTTTTCGAGACGCGATGGTCATTTTCGCCGGCGTAACGTCGTTGGCGTTTTCGTGACATCCGTTGCAGGACAGAGCTTCGCCCGGCATGACGACCGTCCAGGATCTCATCAACGCGATTGCCGCGCCTTCTTCGTCCAAAACCTGCATCGCAAAAGGCGTGTTGGCAGGAACCTCAAAGAAGAACGACCCATCGTCTTCAATTTTTACCGTGCCCAAAACGCGTTTAATATCCCACGACGACTGCTGACCGCAAGACTCGTGCCCGCCGGAATGGTTGTATCCGTAATGATAGGCGATAACGCGAACGCTCTTCGCGCTTCCTCGGGCGACTCCTTCCATGCCTCTGCCAAGATAAACGTCTGTACAGAAGACTGTGCCCGTCTTTTTGTTCATGTCAACGTTGTCCGGAATTACCGGCGGGACAGGCTGCGCCAGAACCGGGTGCGGTTCGAGAAGGTTGCTTCCGTCGCAATGCGCCAGAAGAATCATGTTGTCAAAAACGTCAATGAGGTAAATGCTGAAAATATCGTAATCCCGTTTGCAGACCAAAAAGTATTTGTCCGACAGCGGGAACGGATGAGCAAACCAGTGCGCCGCTCCGCCGGAGACGTCGTCACAGATGTTGCCGACCACGTCGCGCCCGTAGCCGGGCAGTTCCTGAACGCAGCCGGTAACTTCCGTCGGGAGAATGTCCGGGATAAAGTTGAGGAACGTTCCGCCTTCTCCCCATTCCTTGTTTTCCGGACGGAATCTCATCGGATAGTATCGTCCTTTATTTGGATCGACGAGCAGCAAACGACCCATTTCCGGCATGGCGTGATGTCCGCTGACAACGCCGATAAGCTTTGTGCTGTCGCCGGGGCACTGTTTGGGATGTTTATAAGCGTTGGGGAAATAGCCTCCCGATCCCCACAAGGCGCGCTGATTGCGTCCGTCCGGGTTCATCGAAAAGACGTATCGGGAGAAGTAGTGCGGCACGTCGGTGTATTCCCAGCGCAGGTACATAACCTGACCGTTGTGCATGACAGTCGGATGCCAGTCCGAGTCCTGCTCGAAAGTGAGCTGACGGGTTTCTTTTGTTTTCGTATTGACGCGGTAAAGGTTGACCATGACGCGCCCGCCGTTCTCGCACGGAAGCCCCTGAATTCCCGCCGTGGACGCCGAGACGATATACGGCGATTCCGGCAGATAGCAGCTGTCGTACCAGTCGACGTCCTCCTGATCAGTCGGCGTGAGAACGTTGAGATTCTTCCCGTTGAGATCAACTTCAAAAACGCCCCAGCGACCGTTTTCCAGAATGCTGGAATACATAATCTTTTTGGCGTCGAACGACAGGCTGATGTCGCGCATAACGCCCCGTCGATACGGATGGCGGAAAATCGTTTCCAGCTTGGCGTTTTTCGGGTCGTCCGTCCGGTAATTGGTCAGAGCCATGAGTTCGTTGTCGTGGTTATCGCGCTGAACGGTGTCGTTTGTATACGCGTTCAAGCCGGTAAATCCCATGTTGCCAGAACGTCGAACGACAACGATTTTATCGAACTCGTCCAGAAGCGGGTTCGCCAAAGCAACCTTGCGAACCAGAGCCGCCAGGGCGTTTTTCGCGTCGCCGTCGTTGGGATTTTCCGCCAGTTTAGCGGCAATTCCGTTGAGTTCTTCAAGATATTTTTCCCCCTCCGGGAAATCGTCTGCGTAGGTTGTGATGAGGTCGTTAATCAGCCGCCGGCAGGAATCGACCGTGTTCAGCGGGACGTCGCCGTTGTTGGGTCGCGGCTTGTTATGAACGCTCGCCGGCTTGATAAGCGGGTTGTCCTGAGCGCAAGACAAACCGGCTATGGTCAATAAAACCAGCGTAAATAGAATAGAGATGCATTTTTTCATGGCATTGAGGGGGTTAGGGAGGGGGGAATATGGAGTTGATGAAAGGCGGTAACGGAGCGACCAACTCCTCTTTTTTTATTGTATTGTATCACGTTCTTTTAAGAAAAACAATGCACTACTGCGAAAAAATTATTATCTTTTTGCAAAAAGATTGAAAGGCGGTAATGAAGCGTCCAACGGACGCGGGATTACGCCGTTCGCCGAAGGCGAACCGAAACGATGGTAATACCAAACCCCATTGTTTTTACCGAACCCGTTGGAACGTTATTAATGGAAGGCGGTAATGGAGCGACCGGAGGGAGCGGAATTACGCAGTTCGCCGAAGGCGAACCGAAACGCCGGTAATACCAATACCCATTGAACTCATCAAACCGAAACGCTGGAATTACCAAAATCCAATTGATTGGCAACGTCATTGGTTATTTATGTAATCGAAAACGGATTGGAATTCTTCTTCGTTGAAAACGTATCTTGTACTGGCTAATCGCGTCCAGATTTTAATACCGTCCGGAAATTGTCTTTGTTTGTGCAATTCGAGCGACGCGGCGGATTTCAACGCCGTCGCGACGGAATCCGGGTCGGTATCGTCGGCGGTTAA
>JAZRTH010000059.1:0-6910 GCA_045651945.1 Thermoguttaceae bacterium | reverse complement strand
CCGTTATGGAAGGCCGCAAGTCCGACCTGCTCGCCGGCTCGCTGGCGTCTGACGCCGTTAAACTCTGCTACGCCGAAATTGACGCCATCGTGAATCGCAGAAAAGTTGAACTGTAGTTTTGGGGAGATTAAGCTTTTAGCTTCTAGCTCCTAGCTTCTAGCTTGGTTATTTTAGTTTCAGGCTTTAAATATTAACGCTGAGAACTACAAATGCACAAGCTAATGGCTAGTAGCTAATAGCTAGCAGCTTACTCCCACTCCCTCTCCCATGCTCCCCCTTCAAACCATAGACGTTTCTGCCGGATACGGTTCCCAGGATGTGTTACACAACATATCGCTGACGGTGGAACCGGGAGAATTCGTCGCGTTAATCGGGCCGAACGGGGGCGGGAAATCGACGTTTCTTAAAGTCGTCAGCGGGCTGCTGCGCCCCACTTCCGGACAGGCGCTGCTCGACAGCCGTCCGATTGACAAATACACTCTGTTACAGCGCGCTCAAAAGATCGCGTATCTGCCGCAGGAAATCCACGTCGAGTTCAATCTGACGGTTCGTCAGGCGGTTCTGATGGGACGATTCCCGCATTACGGTCTGTTCGGCAGAGAGTCCCGCGAAGACTGCGACGTTGTCGATTCTGTTTTGGAACGCGCCGATTTGCTAGAGCTGTCTGAACGGCCGCTGGACGCCCTTTCCGTCGGACAGCGTCAGCGGGTTTGGCTGGCAAGCTGTCTGGCGCAGTCCGCCCCGATTCTGCTGTTGGACGAACCGACGTCGTCTTTGGATTTAGGGCAAACCTGGCGAATGTTACAGCTTATCTGTCAGGAACAGATGGCGTGTAACGCGGAACCGAAAACGGTCGTCGGCGTGTTCCACGACCTCGAAGCCGTTAAGAAATTCTGTACTCGCGCCGTTGCCATCAAAGACGGGATTGTTGTCGCAGACGACTTCCCTGCAAAGCTGCTTACCGATGAATTCGTTTCTCAGCTGTACGATTTAAAAGACGAGAGAACGCCGACGGCGATTTGCTAAACGTTCTCCCCTGCTCTATAAATTAAGCCGCAAAGAACGCAAAGAGCGCATAGTAAATTTTAAAACTTTGCGAACTTTGCGAACTTTGCGTGAGCCTATTTCCGGGGGCTAACGCACCCCGGCTCACCTTACTCCACCCCGGCTTCGGCGTCTTCCGGCTGAACGATTGAGCGGATGTATTCGACGTATTCTTTATCCAGCTGACTGTACGGCGTCCCGGTGATTTTTTCCAGCGTCGTCGGCGTATCCAGACCGGAATAGATGGCGGACAGGTAGTCAACGAAACATTCGCGATATTTCCCGTGGTCGTAAAAGAGCAAAAACCAGGTCAGTCCCGCCGATTGTGAATAGAACGTCGCGACGCGGGCGTCCGATTGGAACTGAGTCATGCTCATCGCGGTAAACTGATCAAAGGGAATGTAGAATCGGCTTTTGAGGACACGGAACCGAGCGGCAAAGATGCGTTCGTCGTTCAGGTCGCCCAATTCGTGACGTCCCGGCTTGTCGGTCAGCGATTCCATAAACGTCGCAATACCCTCAATCGCCCAGAAGTTGCAGTTCTTTCCCGGCGACAGCACATTTTTATACTCGGCAGGGCTTTTCTGTCTCGGGCGGGACTCCGCAAAGAGCTGATGGGTCGTTTCATGCAAAACGGTTCGTTCGTCGTAATCCTGACCGGCAAAGAAGAACGACGCCCCCAGCGTTCCCGGCGCCATGCGGGCGTCGGAATAATAAACGCCCAGCGTGTCAGCAACCAGCGACGACCTCATGATCCGAGAAACCTTCTCGACGTACTGCGCCTTGTCCCGGTAGAAAAAGACCTGATGTTGAACGTTCATAAACTCCGGGTTCTGCCCGGCGTAAAAGCGTTTTAGCTGCGCGTCCGTGGCAAAAAAGCGGAGGAAAAGCTGATTCCAAATTACCGCCAGATTTTCCAGCTTCCGGCTCAGTTCAACGCCCTGCTCTAACGACGGGTACGAATAGATTTTGTAATGTGGCGTTACAATAATCCACGGGTCGTTTTTGTCACGTCGCAGCCGGGCTTCGTCCGCCGCCGACATCCATCTGCCCTGATAGTATCGCTCCCCGTTTTCGTAACGCTCTGCCTGAGTCTGAAGAATCCAGCCGAAGACGGGATGGTCAACCTTCCCCGCCTTGCTCATTCGCATTTCGTACTGGGTCGCCCACCGATTCTCATACGGGACGTTGCCAATCAGCTTGCGAATAAACTCGTTTTGCGGATTCTCCCGCAGAGCCAACATATAGAGTTCAAACGCGTACGTCGCGTACTTTGACGCCGCGCATTTTTTCGCCAGGGAACACAGTTGGTCAGAATACTCCGTTCTCAGTTTGATAAACTGCGATCGCCATTTCTGGACGTTTTTACTTTTCAACGAATCTTCCTCGCCCGGCTCGATTTTAATCGGCAACAAGGCGTCCCAACCGTACGAAGTCGTAATTTCGTACAGACAGATTCTGTCTTCCGGAAAATCCGAGCTCCATTCCCGGGTAATCTTTTCCTGCTCCGGCAAACCGTTTTCAGCGCACCAGTCCGCCAGAGCGTCCAGCTTCGCCTTGAACTGCTGACAATAATAAGCCGCCTTCTGCTGCGGGAACTTAAACGACGGTTCCTGCTGAGCAAAACAAAGCGTCTGAACGGCAATCAAAAACAGCGTCGAAAATAATATTGTAATCCGTCTCATAACGATCTATGGAAAAACAGGCGATTGGCGTATGGGTTATTCACTTTTCTTATACCCTAATTTATCAGAATTATCGATTGTTGTCAACAACGCCGGGCAAATATTTTGGGAGTTGTACAAATATTGGGGACATGATATCATGAAAAAGGAATGAGAACGCAGAGACCGCAGACTATTCGCAGAATACGCAGACGGACTGGGAATGTGGCGACGACGCTAACTACGTTAGCTACGCCACGATTCCCGTCCGATTTATTTAAATTTTTTTAAAATCGCAAGCGGACATCGTGTCATAGCCCAACGGGCGTAAATGACACATGGACGCTTGCTTCTGCGCTCTCTGCGAGGAGTCCGCGTACTCTGCGTTCAAAAATAAAAACTATATATTTTCGCAACCCCCTAAATTTATCGCGTCTATATTTTTTGCCTGACCCCGTATTCTTGACATTGGAGCAAGATTGATTATAATTATCGACATACTCAAACCAATCAAACAGGAGACATTACATGACTATCGTTCCCTTTTGCGAGCTGACGGAAGGACAGGAAGCCGACTTTTTCGCTGTCTTCGTAAAAAAAGAATCGAAAACCACGAGTCAAGGAAAACCGTATTATTCCATCACGATTCGCGATGCCAATCGGACGGTTACGTTTCCCGTCTGGAACGACTCGCCCTTTACTCCGGTGATTGAAAAGCTTGAGGACAACTCTTTTATTAAAGTTCGCGGCGTCTATCAAGTCAACGCCAAATACGGAGCGCAAGTCAACCTGATTCAAATGCGTCTGGTTGAAGACCGAGACCGTCAAGACGGGTTTGACGAAAAAATGTTCGTCGCTAAAAGCCAGTTTGACCCGGAAGAGACGTTCGCGGACATTCTCGCCATTCTCAAACAGACCATCGGCGCAGGCGACCCGTTATACACGCTGTGCGAAACGATATTCACCGAAAACAAAGAGAAACTGCTGTCCCTGTCGGCGGCGTCGCATAACCATCACGCTTTTGTCGGCGGCTGGCTGGAACACACCAGAAACGTCTTGTACAACGCCGTTATGTTGGCGAAACGTTACACGGAGATTTATCCCGAACTTTCGCCGGCGCTGGACGTTGGACTCGTCGCCGCCGGCGCCGCGCTGCACGACATCGGCAAACTGGAAGAAATCGCCTTTGCCGGCGTCGGGTTTGAGTACACCGTCGAAGGAAACCTTATCGGACACATGCTCCAGGGGCGCGACATCGTCCGCGACGCGTGTAAAAAGCTCGGCTTTTCCGGACAGCGATACACGCTGCTGGAACACGTTATCATCGCTCATCAGCGGCTGCCGGAATGGGGCGCGCCCAAACCGCCCATGATTCCAGAAGCCCTGCTCGTCCATTACGCCGACGACGTCGACGCCAAATTCGCCATCATGTACAATCTGGAAAAAGAGATCGCCCCGGGAAAATTCTCGCCGTCCAAAAACACGATGGGATATAAAGTTTTCCGCCCGGAAGAATCCGATATGTAATACCGAGTCTTTGTTCCGCACAAGTCCCACACGGAATTAACGGATAAACGGATTTACACCGATTGTTTATTCAGATTCATTATTCTTCTCCCTTACTAAAGTTTTTTGGAAAGGTGAGTTTGAGGGGAATAACCTTTTTTTCAAAAAAGGTTTTCCCCTCTTAATTAAACTTGAAAAAACTTCCCTAAAAGGGAGCCAGCTTGCTGGCGACCGAAAGTTTTTTCAAGCCGGGCGGAACGCCCGCAAACCGGGTTCACCCAGCGGGCAGCACAGGACAAATTCTCCCCCCTTTCTCAACTTTTTTGAAAAATTTTCGTTTTTTTTAACCCTAAACAGTTTTTGATGCTTGACAAGTTAAAAAATTGGTGTATACTACAGTTATCAAAATCAACGTGGAAAGACTTTTTATTGTTTCAAGCTGTTTGTTATTTAACACACAAAACAATATTAGACTTTCCACAGCGATTCAAAATAGGATTTACCCAATTTTTCATTTAACCCTAACTGTTATTTATCACACATGACAAATTTACATCCTACCGTACCGTTGACTGAACTGGCTGATATTTCTGTCGGACTGATGACTGCAAGAACGATTATTAAGAAGCCAACTCCTTACATGTACAAAACCTTGAACTTGCGCTCGGTTGCTCAACATGGCGTTATCGACCTGAATCTAGTGGAGGACTCCTATTATCAAAATCAGGTTCCGGAAACTTATTTCACTCGGCAAGGCGACGTTATCGTTCGCAACGCCAAGCCGTACACGGCAATAGCGATTACCCGCGAAACAGAAGGATTGGTTATCCCGTCCTTTTATATTTTAATCCGGATTCTTGACCCAAACCAACTTGACCCGGAATACCTCGCTTGGCATATCAACACCACTAAAGTTCAACAGGCGCTTTACAGAGTATCTGCCGGATATCTGCACGCGCCCATTGGCGTCCAGCAGCTTAAGAGACTGCGCGTTCCGCTGCCACCTATTTCAAATCAGCAGAATCTTACAGAATTCAACGCTCTGGCGAAAAAAGAAGTTGATCTGCTCAGACAGCTTGCAAACGCTAGGGAAAAGCTGTACAATAACATTATGAAACGATTTTAACGCCCCCTCAAGGAGAACTGAACATGACAACTCGAACCGACATTGAAAACGTATTATGGAGAGCGTGCGACACGTTCCGCGGAAAAATTGATTCCTCGCGATACAAAGATTTCATTTTGATTATGCTGTTTTTGAAATATCTCAGCGATTGCAATTTAGAAATCTGCGAACAGCTCTATCAAAAATATAAGGGCAATCAGGATAGAATCAATCGGGCAATGAAACTCGAACGCTTTCAGCTTGACGAGAACTCCAATTTTGAATACCTGTTTCAACATCGTTCCGATCCCGACATCGGTCAGAAAATCAACGTCGCTTTAAGCGAGATCGAAGAAGCAAACAGCTCGAAACTGCGCGGCGTTTTTCGCGCCATTGACTTCAATTCAGAACTCGACTTTGGCGAAGTGCGACAGAAAAACGCGATTCTGAAAAACCTGCTCGAAGATTTCCACACGCTGGATCTTCGTCCCAGCCAGCTGGGATCGGCGGACATCATCGGCGACAGCTACGAGTACATGATCGCCAATTTCGCTTCCGACGCCGGCAAAAAAGGCGGGGAATTCTTTACTCCCAGCCAGGTTTCCATGCTGATTGCTAAGCTGGTTGCCCCCCAGGAAAACGACCGCATTTACGACCCAACCTGCGGCAGCGGCGGGCTTCTGCTCAAAGCGGCAAGACTGATTTCAAGCGGGAGATTTGCCATCTACGGACAGGAAATCAACTCGCAAACGTGGTCGTTGTGCAAAATGAACATGTTCCTTCACGGCATCGACGACGCGACAATTTGGTCTGGCGACACGCTTTCCAACCCACAAAACGTCGAAGAAGACAAGTTGATGAAATTCCAGGTCGTCATTGCCAATCCACCCTTTAGTTTGGATAAATGGGATTCCGGATTTTTGGCAGGCGCTCAAACTCTCGGAAAAAACAAGACCACAAAAATGGATCCGGGGTTTGACCCGTACGGTCGCTTTGAATGGGGAGTTCCGCCGACGTCAAAAGGCGATTATGCCTTTGTACTTCACATGCTCAACTCTCTCGACGCCGAAAACGGACGCATGGGAATCGTACTGCCCCACGGCGTTCTGTTTCGCGGCGCGGCTGAAGGCAAAATCCGCCAAAAGATTATTGAATATAATTTGCTCGACGCGGTTATTGGACTGCCCGCCAACCTGTTTTACGGAACCGGCATTCCCGCCTGCATTCTGATTTTCAAAAAGAATCGAACCAGCCGCGACGTTTTGTTTATTGACGCTTCCGGCGACGGCTACTACGAAAAGGGCAAAAATCAGAACTACCTCCGCGACGAAGACATTGACAGAATCGTCCAGACGTACACAGCCAGAAAGAACGTGGATAAATTCGCTTACGTTGCTTCCCTTGACGAAATCCGTGACAATGAATTCAATTTGAATATTCCTCGATACGTCAACACGTTTGAAGAAGAACCGCTGGTCGACATCGATCAGGTCAGAAGAAACATCGAACAGATCGAATCGGAGCTGTCAGAGGTTCAGAAAAAAATGAAATCGTTCCTGGACAAACTGGGGCTGTAACATAAAAAAACGAC
>JAZRTH010000058.1:0-1476 GCA_045651945.1 Thermoguttaceae bacterium | reverse complement strand
CACGGATTTGACGGATAAAACGGATTAGCGCCGATTGGCTATTTCCGCTTCTTACTGTAATTCTCTCCCTTTACTAAAGTTTTTTGGAAAGGGGAGTTTGAGGGGAAGAACCTTTTTTTCAAAAAAGGTTTTCCCCTCTTTTTATTTCAACTTGAAAAAACTTCTTTAACAGGGAGCCAGCTTGCTGGCGACCGAAAGATTTTTCAAGGCGGCGAGGCGTGGGCAAATGTATCTAACGAAGATATAAATTGAAACAAACGTTTTTTATTTAGAACGCAGAGACCGCAGACTACTCGCAGAATACGCAGACGGGCTGGGAATGTGGCGACGACGCCAACTACGTTGTCTACGCCACGATTCCCGCCCGATTTTTTTATTTTTAAAATAATGTTATTTAAAATGCAACCGAATATATTTAAAAACGCAAGCGAACATCGTGTCATAGCCTGAGAATCAGGCGTAGATGACACATGGTCGCTTGCTTCTGCGTTCTCTGCGAGGAGTCTGCGTATTCTGCGTTCCCTTCTAAATCGACCCTCTAAACGTGCATGTAAGAAGAAGTCTCCCCCCTGCCCTGTTAGACGTAGTTGTCCCGGCTCGTCTAATCGCAGGCATTCATTGTTAGAGGCAAATTCTTTCTCACTCTCGTCGCTGTTTTTTTAATACAGCGACGAGAATTAAAGTCAATCTTCTTTAACTAGTATACAAACTTTCATTCCATTGTGGTCGATAACGTGATTTCTTCCGCATTTAGGGCAATGCCATACTTCATAATCTGCAAAATCTGCAAATCTGAATATCCCTCTATTGGAAGAAAACCAATTGCGTCTTTGCTTGTTCGATATTACATCAAATATATTTTCAGACCCTTCTATTGCGTCACTTAAAATATTGCCGCACTTACATTGTAATCCAGCCATTTATTTAACTATCTAAAACCAAGTGAACAGATTTACTCTTTTTCGTGCCATTTGCCCTGCCCCATGCCGCGCCAGCGCCATTCCCAGGGTTCGACCGGGTTTTTGGTGTTCCACAAGCCGATCTTCTTTTTGCGGGCTTCGTCTTCCTTCGCCTTGGCTTTTTCGTCTGTATAGGCTTTTCTGAACTGCCAGTCGTGCCCGTTTTCCAGCATGTAGTATTCGTAGTCCAAGTACTTCCCGTCTTCTTGCTTGACGGCGACGCGGCCGACAATGCGTCCGTACTTGTCAACTTTAACGACCTGGACCAGAATCTCTTTGTCTTTGAGCATTTTAATCGCGGCTTTTTTGGCGGTGTCGCCGTAGGGCTGATCGTTTTCCGGGGCGTCGATACAGGCGCAGCGAACGCGCGCGGTCGAGCCGTCCTCTTTTTCGACGATGAACGAGTCGCCGTCGCTGACCCAGGTTACTTTAGCTTTCAGAGCTTCCGCTCCCATTACGACGTTCGTCAGGAGCAGAGCAAATACGAATGTACAAAGTTTTTTCATTGGAATGCCTC
>JAZRTH010000057.1:0-4643 GCA_045651945.1 Thermoguttaceae bacterium | reverse complement strand
GGCATTTTTGATAAGTTCCTCGCTGTCAAACTCTACGGTGTATGCGTACTTATGATTAATCAGATTCCACAGCCGCTGAAATTCTTTCTTGTAGAAGTTGTCGTTGAGCGGGTTCTCGGTAATTCGGGTTTCATGCCCGTCTTTGATCATGTCGTCCAGCGCGTGCGGGTCGAAGATGCTCGAAATCAGGGCGTGAACGCCGTCGGTAATTTCCTGACAGCTATCCGGCAACTGAGCGAGAAATTCGTTTTCTTTATCAGCGCGGTATTTGTCTGTTATACGATCGTCTTCATCGATATAGTCGTTTTTAATAAGATATCGATAGATGTCTTTCCCTTGTTTTTCTGTAACAGTATACTCCTTTCCATTCAGAACAAGCGTTTTACCAATGAAGTATTCGGCAGACGCTTTGACCGGTCGGTCGTAAAGGTCTTCGCGAATGCCTTTTTGCAAATCTGCAACGAAATCCCTGTATCCATCGGAAGCGATAACCGTTAGCTGGTTGACCATCATGACTTGGCTTCCCAGCGCGTCGGAATCCATACGGTCGCCGTTCTGGTTGACGCACAGGCGCAGACCGCGTCCGACTTCCTGCCTTTTTTGAGTGGGAGAGCTGCCGCCGTGTTTGAGCGTGCAGATTTGGAACACGTTTGGATTGTCCCAGCCTTCCCGCAACGCGGAGTGCGAGAAGATAAACCGAACCGGATTGCTGAATGACAGAAGACGCTCTTTGTCCTTGAGAATCAGGTCGTATGCGGAGATGTCGTCGCTCTCGTCGCTACCGCGTTTGAGAGAGCTGTCCACCTTCCGCCCCTTTTTGTCGATGGAAAAATACCCCGCATGAGTCTGGCGCGCCTCAATATCCCGGAGGTACTGAGAATACGGACTATCGGACAGGTTTGTATACTCGCAGACGATAGAGTTGTATTCCTGTTCAAACATTTCCCCGTATTCGGAATTGACCTCGTTTCCTTCGTCGTCGTACTTGCGGTACTTCGCCACCTCGTCAATAAAGAAAAGCGACAGACATTTAACGCCCCGCCAAAAAAGTTCTTTTTCTTTCTCGAAGTGAGAGCGAATCGTTTCCCGGATTTGAACCCGGCGTACATCCCTCTCGGAAACGTCGCCCACGACCTCGCCCACTTGAACGACCTCGCCGTTTGTAAAGGAGACGGTCTTGCGGATAGGGTCAATCTCGCTTATGCGATAGCCCCGATACTGCTCCATGTTTTTGGAAAGATTGTATAAGTCGTCGTTTACTTTTACCAGTCGGGTCTCCCGGTTGATGGATTTATTGTAGTTTATCTCAAATTCCAAACGCGCCATGGGCGGCTTGTTGGGGGAAATGACAATGCTTTCCAAATACAAATAGCTGTCTGTCCCGCGCAGGTTTTTGACGTCAAAGCCTTTGACTTCAATCTGCTTTACCAGCCGCTTATTGTAGGCGTCCAGAGCGTCAAGCACATACACCAGCGAATGACGCTGTTTGTGAGTGGCGGAATAGTTCAGGCAGAAAAGCGGGTTGAACTCCCGGAGACTTTCCTGAGTAGCGGCGCCGCCCATCTTCTGCGGCTCGTCCAGAATGACAATGGGACGGTTAGCCCGGATAACGTCAATCGGGCGACGGCTGCCAAACTCGTCCAGTTCTGTGCGGATTCGTCGCGCGTCCTGCCCGCGGGCGTTGAACGCCTGAATGTTGATAATCATAACGTTTATATCCGCTTTCTGGCTGAAGTTGTCGATTTCTGCCAGATTTTTGGAATCGTAGACGAAATACCGCGCCTTCTTGCCGTAATGTTCCATGAAGTGTTCCTCCATGGTTGCAAAGCTCTTCTGGACGCCCTCGCGAATGGCAATACTGGGCACGACTACGATGAACTTGTTCCAGCCGTACTGTTTGTTCAGTTCAAATATCGTCTTGATGTAGACGTATGTTTTACCCGTGCCGGTTTCCATTTCCACGTCCAGAGAACAGACGCCCAGCCCCCCGCTGACCAGAGACGAAGAAAGAGCGATGTTATTTCGACTCTGAACGCGGTGGAGATTAGCCAACAGCTGACCGGATTCCAACTGAACGCGGTTATTGGCAAACCCCATAAAAAAGAGATCGTCATTATCATTTTGGTCGAGAAGTTTTCCCTTAAGCTCAACGTCTCGACGATAGGCAACGCGGTCGCTGTAGGGCTGACCGGCGAAAACGTTCACAACGCTCTCAACCGCCTCTGTCTGGTAAGGCTGAATGGTGAATTTGAATTTCATATCACTCATTGACGTCTCCTTCTGCCTCGTATACCAGCCTTTCGTCCAAAAGACGGACAAGTTCCTCCTTATTCGGAAGGACAGTCTGGTACTTGCTGGCGAAAATCTGCTTGTTATCCTCCGGCAGCGTCAATTCTACCAGCGTGTTGTCTTTTTTCTTACAGAGAATAATGCCTACCGTTGGGTTCTCCGATGGCAATTTTACATTGCGGTCGTAGTAATGCACATACATTTGCATTTGCCCCAAATCCTGGTGTGTAATCTCATCTGTTTTTAAATCGATAAGTACAAAGCATTGAAGCAGACGGTTGAAAAATACGAGGTCGCAGTAGAAATGTTTCTCGTCAAAGGTCAGACGAACTTGCCGTCCGACGAATGTATAACCTTTTCCCAGCTCCATTAGGAACGCCTGCAGTTTGTCAATGATCTGCTGTTCCAGCATGGATTCAGAATACCTGTTATCTTCTGGCAGACCGAGAAATTCGAGGACATACGGGTCTTTTACAATGTCCTCCGGCTTTTCTACGATGATGCCTTGACGGGACAGTTTCGCGACTGCATTCTTGTCTCTGCTCAAAGCCAGACGCTCAAACAGCGCGGAGCTGAATTGACGCTTCATTTCTCGAAGGCTCCACTGTTCTTGAATCGCTTCCTGTTCGTAAAAATTCCGCTCGTCCGGATTGTCTATGCGCATCAGGAAAAGGTAATGAGACCAGCTGAGCGAGAATTTCGCAGACACTGTCTGCGCAATCTCGGAACATCCCGTTGAAGAAGCCAATCTGTCGGAGTAAACCAGATAAAATTGCCGCATTTGTTCCAGGTTTCTCTGAGAAAATCCCTTGCCAAAACGTATCGTTAGCTTTGCGGACAATTCTGACATCAAGCGCTTGCCATACTCTGCCCGCAGTTCTCCGCTCTGCTCATTCTCCACAATGGCGCGACCAATTTCAAAATATGTATGCACCATGACGGAATTAACTTGCGTGATGACGCGTTTTCGTGATTCCTCAATGAGACTTTCGATTCTATTCGCCAGAAGATCTGCCCCAGCGGCGTTTATAAGATCTGCCATTACAACACCTTCCTTCTGGTCCGGGGACTGTAGGTTTCAAAAATCTGCTCGAAGTTCGTCATGACGCTGTCGCCATTTATGCCCCCATCGCGGAAGATTGCGTAATCAGGGTGTTTTTTCGCTATGGCTTTTACAGTCTTGTCTGTAATTTCCTTGTCAAAACAGGCGATCAGTTTCCTGTCAGGAACGAAGAAGACTTTCTTGCCCTCAATAACCGTCTCTTCGATTTTCGAGGAAAGCGGAATGCCCAAGTCCAACATGACCTGGAAAAGCAAATCCTCCGGCGTGCGATCTTCTTTGACGTTGTCCGACTGCTCTTTAAATTGCCCCTGCTTAAAATCTTGCGGGCGATAGTAAACGTCCTTCATGTTGGTTGAGTCTATCCGAAAGACGCGAAAGCCAATATCAAGATTGGCTGTCGTCAAAGGAGACTCTTCCCGAATTTTCTTTCCAGCGCGGCGAATACGCTCCTCGCCGATATCACAGATGGTATCTAAACCTATACTTTTTGCGCCGGGATTGTCTTCAACTGGTTCTTCAACCTGAATTAGAATAAATTTTCTATGCGAACCAGTTTCGTTGTTAAGCTCCATAATGGACTGGGCAGTTGTTGCTGAACCAGAAAAGAAATCCAAAATAATATCGTTATCATTACTCCCTAAGATTGAGAGCATTTTAATAAGTTTTACAGGCTTGGGCGTATCAAAGGGAACCTTCTCCAAATCCTGAAAGAGTTTGATAAGGTCTTTTTTCGCCATATCAGTATGACCATAGTCCTCATATAAGAGAAGACTTGATGGTCTACGTCCTGTAACTTCCGACAAGAACTGCTTTACTGCTGGAAAAGAATTTCCATCTTTACCAAACCAAATGCGATTATCTGCAATAAGCTTTTTCATTGTCTCTGGAGCATAAACCCAATGCTTTCCTTGGGGAACATTAAAAACTTTTCCGCTAATAGGACTGACAACGTCATAGTAACCCTGCGAACGCACTCCGCTACCTACGCAATCACCAGGTTTCCAATCACCACGTGGATCATTGTCTGGGTTCTTGTACCTTGCATTCATGGCTTCCGTTCTCGGAAGCATATTCAATACAAAATGAGCTATATTTTTACAATAACAAAGAACAAACTCATAGTCATTAGAAAAATAACGAGCTTGGTTTTTAGGGGAATAAACTTTTTGCCATCCTAATTGAGAAATAAAATTCCATGTTCCAAAAATCTCATCACAGATTTTTCTCATATTTTGAATTTCATTCTCATCAATACTGATAAAGATAACTCCGTCCTTTGAAAGAAAATCTT
>JAZRTH010000056.1:0-4996 GCA_045651945.1 Thermoguttaceae bacterium | reverse complement strand
CGCGCGGCAGCGCGGACCGGCTCCCCCGCCATCGGGGGCAGGCGAGGACGCCTGCGGTCGACGAGGACGTCGACCCTCCTTATCGCAAGCGCTCCCCGCGAAGCGTAATTACGCATTACGCATTCCGAATTACGCATTCCCCCGGGGGGGGCTTTTCTTTTCTCCTCAAATGGATAAAATAATTTATAATCAATCGTAAGTTAAATCCGAGTTTCGGTTTGTTTTTATTGAAGGATAAAGCCATGTTACAAGTTTACGTCAACGGAAAGTTTTACGACAAAGATAAAGCCGTAGTCAGCGTGTTCGATCACGGTCTGCTGTACGGCGACGGCGTTTTCGAAGGTATGCGCTCATACAATGGGAAAGTGTTTCGGCTGGAAGACCACATCAAGCGTCTTTACGAGTCCGCCCGATCCATCTGGATTGACATCCCCATGACTCAGGAAGAGATGTGCAAGGCGACCAACGACACGCTCGCACTCAACCAGATTCAAAACGGGTACATCCGCCTGGTCGTTACCCGCGGAAGCGGAACGCTTGGGCTTGACCCCCGCAAATGCTCCAATCCCAGCATTATCATCATTACAGATTCCATCTCTCTGTATCCTGACGAACTGTATCAGAACGGTCTGGAAATGGTAACGGCGGCGACGATTCGCACCTCTCCCGCCATGCTCAGCCCGCGCGTTAAGTCGCTCAACTACCTCAATAACATCATGGCGAAAATTGAGGGCATTCAGGCTGGCTGCGACGAAGCGCTGCTGCTCAATCAAAACGGAGAAGTTGCCGAATGCACCGGCGACAACATCTTCATCGTCAAAGACGGCGTTTTAATGACCCCGCCGCTGGTCGCAGGAATTCTGGGCGGAATTACCCGTCAAACGGTTATCGAACTGGCGAAAAAAGCCGGTATCGAAGTTCAGGAAACCGCGTTTACCCGACACGACATCTACTCGGCTGACGAGTGCTTCCTCACCGGCTCCGCAGCGGAAATTATCCCGGTTGTCAAGCTGGACATGCGTCAGATCGGAACCGGCAAGCCGGGCGACGTAACCTGGAAGCTGATTAAACTGTTCAAAGAATTGGTTAATGGCTAGACCTGACTTAGCAATCGAAGTTTACGAGGAATCGGCAATCGAGCCTGAATTGAGCCAGGAAATCGGTCAGCATTTGTACGACTGCTTTTCCTGGCGTCAGGCGATTAACGACCGCACCAGAACGTGGTACGGTCAGAAGCCGGAATATACCGTTATCGGGCGAGTCAACGGGATTCTTATCGCCCATACGGCTATCGTAGAACGGCGATACCTGACAAAAGACCAATGTCCCGACGGGCGCTTTCCAACCGATCCCGCCGTTATAGCGCAGGCGCAAGTCGGCGCGGGCATTCAGGGCGTTAGCGTTGCTGAATCGTACCGCCGGCATCGATACGGCATGGAAATTCTCACCGCAGCTATGATGCAGGCGATTGACGCCGGGTATCCGATAGCCATTCTGCACGCTCCGCACTCGCTCGACGCCTTTTATTCTCTTTTGGGCTGGCGCTGGGACAACGACATCGCGTTCATTTTAGACGCCTGGGACAAACCCGCTCACACCCAGCCGGGCAACTGCTGCATGACGGCGGATTTGACGTGATTTGGAGTGCGACGGCTTGCCGTCGCTTTCATTACCAGTCTCGCCGAGAATCTCAAAAAACGCTAATTCGTGCCAATAACGCGGCGTATCTTTAATCTGAAAGACTTACGAAGGAATTTTTCATAGTTCATACGCTATTTGCACGAAATACATTTTCGGTAGTTCTCAGCTTTAATCTTGTAAAAGCGACGGCAAGGCGTCGCACTCCAAATTGTCTTTTTTGATTATTTTTGTAAATTTTTGGTCAAAATGAGATTTTTTGTTTGAAAATAGAGAATTCTATGTTATAATAATGAATAAGGTAGATTGGATATTTTCAGTCTGGCGCTATGTCCAGGAGGAATCCAGTCTGGATAATTATATATTAATGACTGTTTTGCTTTCCCTTGGTAAAGGACAAAACCATGAATAAACCTGTTGTATTATTTTCCCGCATTGTTGCGGCGCTGTTTGTTGTTGCAGCGTTGACTGTTTCGACGTTTGCAGATTACGTTCCGTTTGTCAAGGTGGACGTAAACGGTTATAATAACGGGGACAACAAAGCGAAATCCGGTACGCTTACAGGCTATAACGGGCTTAATTTTGCCAATGAGACGTTGACGAACACAGTTACGATTTCTCCAGACATTTCCGTTAAGGTCGATCGCGTTTCCACAACTAAAAACAGAGACCGCCAGTCCTCTAAAGGAGATGCGGTTACAAATGACTTTATCTTTGAACAAACAGTTAACGAGCCAATTACGGTTACACTTAACGGTTTGACGGTTGGAAAAGAATACTCGCTTAAGATTTATTCTCAAGACATTACTGCCAATAACGGTACGTCCGGTACATGGAATATAACTCAGGGCGAGACGACAACTCAAATTGGCGTCCAACCAAACACTACAGGAAACGCCAGCTACAAAGTAACTGATCCCGCAACGTATTTGGCGTACACGTTTACGGCAGAAGCCAATTCGGCTGTTTTAACAGGACTTGCTACAGGCAGTTTTGGTTTCCTCAACGGTATTGAACTCAATGAAGCCTACGACGCCGCGTCCGGCTACACCCGCTTTGACGTCAACTCCAACCATAAAAACGGAACTGAAACGCGAATTATGTCGCCTCGTTCTACGGAACTTTTTGTTGACAACACTAATACGTCCAACACCGCCACAGCAACGGCGCCGTCTGGAATTACGATGACGGTAACGTCAGAAGCCGTTCTCAATTCCAGAACGCGTAACAAGACCAACTCGTCAGCTGACATGAACATGTTCAACGACTTTGTTTTTTCCGGATCAAAAGTTCCGTTTACAACAACGTTGGATAATTTATCGGCGGATTCGATTTATCGAATGACCGTTTACGCACTTGACCCATCTGGAGATCAGTCAGCCGGTATTTGGACAATGACCAACGCCAATGGCGAAGAATTGTTCAAAACAGTTCATAATCCAACCTTTTCCAACGCCGCTACGTGGTCGTTCACTCAAGCGTTCAAGCCGGGAACGACAAGCGTTTCCATGCTGGCAGAGCTTAACGGCAAAACGTTTACTATGCTCAACGGTTTGGAACTTCAGGAAATTAGCGCTGCGACTGCAGATTATACGTGGTCTGCCGGTCGAGCGCAATGGTAAGCCGACGGCAAATGGATTGACAAAAACGGCTCTGCTGGAGTCCCAAAAGCCGGCGACATCTGCTATGTTACAAGCCCCGACCCAACGGGCATGAACACCAGTTACTGGCTTGAAACCACAACAACTCCGTTCGACGGAACGCTGGTTATGGCGTCCGGCTCTCGTATGATTTTCAAATCCAACGCGACTGTAAACGATTTGATTCTCGACAACGGCTATCTCCATCATGGAGAAGGATCTAAAACCTTTGCTCTTGCGGGGAATCTGACAATAGTCGGCAATTCTACAATTGACATTGACGACGGCAGCTCTCGAACGCTGCAAATCAATTCCGTTATGACTGGATCGGGTAATTTGACAATTCTCGGCAACGGCGCTTCCAACGCAACAGTTGAATTGTCCAGAGGTTATGCAGGATACTCTGGAAATATCATCCTCAATAAAGTCAACCTGAAACTGACGACTGGCAACGGCTGCGTTGGCTCAGGAGATTTGGATATTCCAGATACGTCTCAGCTGACGCTCAACGGACCAAACTACGGGCTTCACTACGTCAACAACCTGACCGGCGCTGGACCGATTTCCGTAACGGCAACAAGCCGTTTCGACCTGGCGTCCAGCGAACCGCAGGCGTACAGCGGTACGATTTCCGTTGCCGCCAATCAGTCGATGCATATTGGGTACACGATTTCCGGCGACTGCGCGTCAGACGTCAACCTTCCCAACGCCACGATCAGTTTGGCGGACGGAGCTAATTTAGGGCTGATTCATCAAAACAGCAGCGCAGTTGTTTCCAACCTCGTAATTGGAACGCTCAACGGCGTTGCAGGGTCGGTTGTCCGCGCTTCCGGGTCTGGTAATACGAACGGAAAATTCGCGACGCTGACCGTTGGCGCGGGCGACTTCGCCGGCGTTATCGGAGGTTCAGGCGCCGCTCATACCAGAATTAGTTTGATTAAAAATACAGACGGAACGTTGACGCTGTCCGGCGCTAATATCTACGCTGGCGGAACAACCATCGAAGGCGGAAAAATCGTCCTCGCTGGAAATGGAACGCTTGGAACCGGCGCGACCACAATTGGCGAAAGCGCAACGCTGGAATACAACGTTGCCGAGGGCGCTGAAAAGACCGTTGGAATTACAGCCGCCAACGCGATTACCGGAACGGGTTCCGTTCTGAAAACCGGCGCTGGCGTTTTGAAGATCAATAACGAAAGCGCTCCCGGCACGTTTGCCGCTGACGCATTCACCGTTGAAGCGGGCGAACTGGACTTCAAAGGCGATTTCGCCGGCGATATGATTATCGACGCTCAAGGCGTTCTTTCTCCCGGCAATTCGACGGGAACGCTCAGCGTTACTGGCAACGTTACCGTTGACGGCGCTGCTCTGTTTGAATTCGATTCGTTTGACGATGGTACATTTGACAAGTTGTTCGTTCTCGGAGCCGACAACGCGTTCACCGCTGCCGATGGAACGATTGAACTGTCGTTCCTCAATAACGACGCCGAAGCCTGGGCAGCGCCCGACAGCGCGTATCAACTGGTTGCTAACGAAGGGTTCCAGACCGGCGACTTCACCTCCTGGCTGACGGACGATTTCGGCGGCTTATTTGGGTTAGAAGGCAGAGCCGACGGCTTGTATCTGGTTGCCGCTGGGGCTGCCCCTGAAACCGGCGTTCCCGAACCGTCGACCTGGGCGCTGCTGGTTCTCGGAGTTGCTGGTCTGATGTACTGGAG
>JAZRTH010000055.1:0-1095 GCA_045651945.1 Thermoguttaceae bacterium | reverse complement strand
CCGGGGCGGCGGAGGCGGGGGAGCGGGACGATAATAATGCGGGGGAGGAGGCGCGGGACGATAATATCCCGGACCGCCGTGATGAACAGGACCAGGTCCGCCATGGAATCCCGGACCGCCGCCGTGATGCGCTGGACCAGGTCCGCCGCGATGGGGACCTTGCGCCATTGCCGAGCTGCAAAGAGCAACGCTCAAGCAAACAATGATTGCAACAAGAAACTTCTTCATAACTGATTGTCTCCCTGAATTTCGTGTGGTAAAGCCAAACAATCAACTAAAACAATTTTACGGTTTGAAAGATTGATCGGAACCGAGCGTAACTGATCATTCATTCTATTGATACATACGTTCTAATTGCCAATTTGTTCAAAAAACTAACTATTATTTTTTACAATTATTAAAATCTTAAACTTATTTTTGAATTAACCGTATTTTAATGCCGGATTAAAAACGAGTCGAAACTGCACTAACTGCTTTGAACTCACTGACTTTCTTCCTAAGAACTCAGAACGTCAAACGTCTAATGATTCAGGAAGACTATTCATGTAATCTTTTTGAACAGACGCTGAGCAAATGTCGGACAGGAATCAAAGGCGAACCGTTTCGGACACAACCCTTTTGAATTATTTCGTCAAAACGATAGGAATTCAAATGGGGGTTGTCTTTGCTGTCATAGCGCTTTTGTTTATTGTCTATTTGTCTTATCAGAGCGTTTTTTCCACGCCGGAACAGGAACAGAACGCGTCCGCCAGCAGCGAGGACGCCGCGCCCGATGACGAAAATGCAGACGTCAACGTTCCCGATACGCTCAATACCGTTCGCTCTCAGTACTCATACAAAGAACTATATCTTGGTAACGCTCATCCGGACGTTTGGTATGACGATTACACCTTATGGTCGAATGCGAAAAAGCGAGCAATCGCGAAATACGGCGGATCAGAGGAAACAGAACGCGCCGTTCATCTTGCGCTGCGTTGGCTGAAAAGTCGTCAATCGGAAGACGGGTCGTGGACTATTAATTCTGATAACGTCAAGCCGTCATTGAACGTCAACGGGGCGACCGGGTTGGCGTTACTGTCGTTTCTGGCTGCGAAC
>JAZRTH010000054.1:0-1650 GCA_045651945.1 Thermoguttaceae bacterium | reverse complement strand
GATGACATTCGGCGCAGTACTTGTCCAGAACCGGCTGAACGAATCGCATGTAGGAAATGGACTCTTCCGATCCCCAGCTGGGAGGCGTGAGCTTTTGCGGGCCTTTCTTCATCGCCATGTTCATGCCTTTGCTGGGCGTGTTGCCTTTGGTGTTCAAATTAGATTCGTGACATCCAAAGCAGCCGCGGGTTTCGCCCGGCATGACGTTGGCAAAAGAGCGCATGACGTGAATCGCCATCCCGTTTTCGTCCAGCATTTCAAAGTAGACAGATTTTCCGGCGGGGAGTTCAAAATAGACGCTTCCGTCCGGTTCAATCGGAACGGTTCCCAAAATGCGCTTGACGCCTTCCGCCTGGAAGACGGAAACGGCGGGACCGTCGTGCTGAACGGTTTTGTGCCACGTCGTATAGGTTTTCGGATCCATCTGGATAACGCGAATCGCTTTGCCTTTTTCCTTCAGGATTTCCGGGGCGTTGTCAAAGACGTTGTTGGAATACAGGTATCCCGGCTTGGGTTCTTCGCCAGATCCGATTTTGGGCCAATCGACTTTGTCCGGAATTTCCGTCGGAACGGGTCGCGGCTTGAACGGCATAGCGTACCAGGCGTTGGAGTTGTCTGCGGCGTAAATGAGTTCCTTGTTGCCGTAGACGTCCTGGAAATACAGCTTGAAGAACCAGCCGTGATCGGAACCGCTGCTGAGATTGCTGCCGCCGCGAGCGGAAACGAGCATGTATTCTTCGGAAAGCGGATACGGCGTCTTATATGCGAAATAAGCGCCGGCGGAATGGTAGTCGTAGCTCGGCGCCGGGTCTTTCGGACCGTTGCCGACTTCCGCCCAGCCGACTTCTCGCGTAATGCGTTCCAGACCGGCTGGATAGTTCATGCCTTTGGTCGGGTCGATGTATCCAACCGAACCGTTAAACCATCTATGATGTCCCACGCCAACGAAGACAATCTTTTTGGAATTCGGAATAGCGCGGGCTTCGGTCAGGACGTCCGGCCAAACGGACTGGTTGCCCCAGAACGTCTGCGGGTTTGTCCCGTCCGGGTTCATCGTCCAAAGGGACTGAACGCGCCACAGGGCTTTATCTGTGTATTCCCAGCGGGTGAAAATAACGCGGCCGTCGGGCAGCATGGAGGGCATGTATTCCGGCTCGCCGTTAGCGGAAATGACGTAAATGTTTTTGCCGTCGGAATCGCAGCGTGACATCGCAAACGCGTGCGTCATGGGCATGCAGCGAACGTAACTGCCCTGACGGGACGACGCGAAAACGATGTGCCCGTCCGGCGTGTAGACCGGGTCGAGGTCGTCGTAGTCGCCGCGGGTCAGCTGGCGCAGATTCGTGCCGTCTGCGTTGACCTTGTACAGGTGGCACGACTTCTCTCCAACGGGTCGATAGCAGAAGAGAATCTCTTTGCCGTCAAAGGACAAGTCCTGACGCCAGAACGCGCCCTGCAGTTCCGGGACGACGTCCTTCTTGACTTCGCGGGGATTCAAGCCGATAATAAGTATCTTGCCGCCGTCGCAGGCCATAAAGCCGTTTCTGTGACGCGCTTCGTGTCCCCATTCGTCGGTGGCGTCGCCCGGCTTTCCTTTCGGATACGGGTTCTGAACCATCAAAATGGAATCGAAATCCAGCAGAGGGTTAG
>JAZRTH010000053.1:0-1831 GCA_045651945.1 Thermoguttaceae bacterium | reverse complement strand
CCAGGATTCGTCCCAGACAACCGGCTCGTCCGCCATGGCGGGGGCGAGCTGACCGGAAATGTTGATGTCTGACGGATCCAAAACCAAATCCATAGCGACGGTCAGCAGCTGACGTTCTTCCAACGATTCCAACTGAAGCGTTCGCTTGAAGTTGCGAGCGGATGAGCGGCGATTGTTTTTAAACAGTGAAAAAATACTCATGGCGATGTTCTCCGAAGGGGTTGTAAATTGAAAAAGTTTTGTGATTTGCGTGAGTTAACGATGGCTTGGGATAAAATCCTGACCGGCGCGGACCAGGCGCAAACAGTCAGGACGGATATGTTCATCTGTTTACCAATAGCCAGGCGACGCCAATATTGCGCTTGTGGTACTTTACCTTCAAACGCCATTTGGTGCAATATCAATTTTTCAAATCCAGAGTAAAAATCGATTTTTTCAGAAAATTTTATGTGTATTCCCCAGTTTTTATTAAATGATGAGATAAAAATGTCAATCTAGGCAATCCAATTTAATTTTTGCATTAAAGTTAGACTATATTCTGCAATTGGCTTTTATTTTTGAAAGTAGAATTTGCCTAATTTGTCTTATTTTCTTAAATTTCTTTCAAAATTTGGGTTGCGTTTACTTGCATAAAAAGAAATTTGGTTTAAAATATAGGGTATAATGAGAGATGTTTTGATATAATAGAGGCAAAATGTCGATGAAAGAATTACTTTACAGGATATTGCTGTTGCCGAAAAAGCTTCAGCGTGGTTCCTGCGAGTTTCGGCGTTGAAACGGAGCAACCGAATGAGTTCAGACAATAAATTAGCAAAGTCCTATGTTGGCTCGTACTGCCTGGTGAAGTTGATAAACACCGGTCAGTCGTGCCAGTTATGGCAGGCGCAGAATCCGAGAACGGGACAATTTGTCGCGCTCAAGCGCTTGTTGCCTGAGCGACGCCGCATAGCTGAAGAAATAGAACTGCTCAAAAATGAATTTGCAGTCGCCAGCAAGATCAAGTCAAAATATTGCATTGCTCCGATAGAGTTTGCAACGGATACGCGCGGCAATTCCTTTCTGGCTATGGAATGGTTTACCGGCGTGAGTTTGAAAAAACAGCTTGAAGGCGGTTTTAAGCATTTGGGCTGGCGTCTTCCGGACGTCATTCCTCAGATGGTTCTAGCCCTGGCAGACGTGCATAAAAAGGGCTACGTTCATCGAGACGTCAAACCGTCCAACTTCATGCTTAATGCCAACAACGAGGTTCGTCTGATTGACTTTGCCATCGCGTTAAATGTCGGTTTTTTTGCGTCGATGTTTCGAGGCAAGCAAAGAGTTCAGGGAACTCGCGGTTACATGTCGCCTGAGCAGATCAGAGCGCTGCCGACTTTGGATACTCGAGCTGATATATACAGCCTGGGCTGTACGTTTTTTGAGTTGCTTTCCGGGCGGCCGCCATACGTTGGAGGTCGAGACGAAGTCCTTCAGCTTCATTTGACCGGACCTGTTCCCAGCGTGATTGAACATAACGGAAACGTTTCAAAGCCGTTTAACGACGTCATTCGTAAAATGATGAGCAAAAATCCGGACAATCGGTTCAAATCGATGCCGGAACTGCTCGAAGCGTTAAATAAAATCAAATTTTTTATTCATACCCCATTAAAACCCTTGGATAATTAGTAATGAGTAATTAGTAATTAGTAATTAGTGTCTTGTCCTGGTATCGGTTGACAGAAAGGTTAAAGATGTTAAAACGATATACAGACGCATTTCGTCAGACCGTGGTGTCAGAAGTCGTTTCAGGCAAGTGGAAATCGGTTTGGGAGGCATCTCGAGCCTACGGGATAAC
>JAZRTH010000052.1:0-3716 GCA_045651945.1 Thermoguttaceae bacterium | reverse complement strand
AGAACCGTTCTATAATCCGGAGATGGATTGCACGATTCCTTTGGCGCAGCCAGGCGGGAAACCCGTTGAATTAAACTGTTACGACTGGCGAGGGTCAAACGACCCGCCCATGACGCAGCGTGACATAGCGTCCGGAAAAAGAGGAAATGGCTATTGGCTGGTTGAAGTTCCTAAAGCCGGGACATACGAATTCCGATTGGCAAAACGTCCGTTTAACGTCAAACAGGCGCCGCTGCCAGCGGGCTTGGCACGAGTTCAAATTGGGACAGAAGAAGGCAACGCTCGTTTGTCCGGGAACGAGACGTATGGTTCAATTACGCTCAACCTGAAAAAGGGGAAATGCAAACTTCAAACCTGGATTTTGGACGGCGCATCGCGGTCATCAACCGGAGCGTATTACGTTGAAGTCATAAAGAAATAAGTTTTCGATGGGGATTGTTGCCGCTTGCCATGTTACAAAGCAGCATGGCAAGGCGAAAACCCCGGATAGTTATTTTATTCTGTCTGATTCCAGAGTGTACCGAATAATTTTTGTTGCCAGTTCTTTTTTTGAACCGGACAGCTGGGCGACAACGCCTTGTTCTGTAATGAGTGCGATTTTATTTTCCAGAGAATTTATCGCAGTTGGGGAATTGAGGCAAATCAAATCGCAGTTCTTGCGTCGCAGCTTTTCCTGAGCGTTTGCCAGACCGTTGTCTGTTTCCAGGGCAAATCCGATAATCGTCTGGTCTGCGGTTTTAATCGCTCCTAAACAGGCAAGGATGTCTGCTGTAGGTTGAAATTCCAGAGTAAGGGTTTTTCCGGTTTTGGACAGCTTGGAGGGGGAATAATGAACAGGCGTGTAGTCGCACGGGGCGGCTGCGCCAATAACGCAATCGCAAAGAGGGAATTGTTTAATACAGGCGTCGAGCATTTGCTGCGTCGTTTCAACCTCAATCACCTGAGCCTGTTCCGGATACGAAATTTTAACCGGACCCGTAACGATTGTAACCTCGCACCCAAATTCAATCGCGGCAGACGCTAACGCGGCGCCCATTCGTCCGCTGGAGGCGTTGGTCAGAAATCGAACAGGATCAAGATATTCCCGAGTGGGACCGGAAGTAATCAGGATTTTATACATGACAAATCGTCCTGGATTTTTTGCAGAATCTGTTCCGGTTCAGCCATTCTGCCTGCGCCGGAATCTCCGCAGCTAAGCCGACCTGTTTCAGGTCCAACGAAAAGAAAGCCGTCTTTAGCAAGAGTTTTGACGTTGCGTTTAACGGCGGGTTTGAGCCACATGGCTTCGTTCATGGCGGGAGCAAGAATAATCGGACCGGTAAAAGCCAGAACCGTTGTTGAAAGCAAATCGTCTGCGATTCCGTTGGCGGCTTTGCCCAGAAAGTTGGCGGTAGCGGGCGCAACGCACATCAAACTGCATTGTCGAGCAAGATCAATATGCGGGTGCGTTGAGCTGTCGCTTGCAAACATATCTGTATAAACCGGATTTTTCGACAGCGCCTGAAACGTTCGCGGAGCGACAAGCTCTGTGGCGTTTTTTGTCATAACAACGCGTACGTCCATACCGACGCGCGTTAGCAAACTTGTTAACGCCGCTGCTTTGAAGGCGGCAATGCCGCCGGTTACGCCCAGCAGAATAACAGGTCCGTTATTCATCTCTCTTTTAATAATTAGTGGAAATCTTCAATTCCCATGTCTGCCAGAATGTCTTCACCGTGAACGTCGTCAGCAGTTTTGATTTCGTTGTTGGTGTCAAGAAAGATTTTATCCTGCATGATTTCTGCAATGATAATAGCCATCTTGTCGTCGGTATCCAGGTCGACCAGAGGGCGACCGCCGCGATTAAGGGCGGTCATGCGCTTTTGAATCAGTGTGGACAATTTGAATCGTCCGCCAACTTTCTGAACAATAGCTTCTTCTCGAAGTTCGTTATACATGGCTAACAGTTCTCCTTTTCTACAATATGACAAATGGCGTCCGCCGCTCGGGCGACGACGTCGTTGACAACAATATAATCGTATTTGTCGGCAGTTGCCATTTCAGCTTCTGCCCGTTTGAGTCGAATGGCAATATCCGCTTCCGACTCCGTTTTTCGCCCGCGAAGACGTTCTTCCAGAGCTTTCATTGTGCCGGGGGAAATAAAGACGGAAACGACTTCTTTCCCGTACCGCTGTTTGATAAGTTCGCAGCCGCGAACGTCAATTTCCAGCAGCGTCCATTCGCCGCGGCTTAAGTACGGTTCAACTTCTTCAACCGGCGTTCCGTACCAAACGCCCGTTCCAAAAACTTCAACGGATTCCAAAAAACCGTTTTCCGCCTGTTTGTCGGCGAACTGCTCCGGCGTAATAAAGTGATAATTTACGCCGTCGATTTCGCCAGGGCGGGGAGAACGCGTTGTCGCAGAAACTGAACAATGAAACGGCGTTTTTACTCGAGACAAAAATTCTCTGACAACGGTGGTTTTTCCCGCTCCGGACGGTCCCGAAATGATTAAAATTTTACCGCGTTTCATCTTTACGGTTCTCCTTTGATTAATGTTCGCTGTTATTCTACATTTTGAACCATTTCGCGAATTTTTTCGATAACCGCCTTGATGTCGATAACTCGCCGGGCGATTTCCAAATCGTTGGCTTTGGAGCCAATCGTATTGGTTTCGCGGTTCATTTCCTGGGTGAGGAAATCCAGTTTGCGACCTTCAGCGTTATTAGACTCCAACAAGGCGTCAAATTGATCCAGATGACAGCTTAATCGAACGATTTCCTCTGAAATATCGCACTTGTCGGTAAAAATTGCAACTTCGCGAACGATGTCTTTAGGGTCTATTTCGACGCCCTGTTCTGTCAAGATGGCGTTAATGCGTTCAGTCAGTTTTGAAGCGTAATTTTTGGGAACGTTTGGGGCAAGGGCGCGAATCTGTTCCAGATAACTGCGGATTTCCGAAATATTAGCGGATAAATCGCGTTTCATCGCTTCGCCTTCGCGTAAACGCATGGCAGAAAGTTTTTCTGCCGCTTCGCTAATGGCGGATTCTATTATTATCCAGTCGTCATCCAAATTGGATTCGTTGCCGGAATTGGCGTTTTCAATAACGCCTGGAAGAGCCAAAAGCGCCTCTGGCTGGATAGCGTTAACGCCTGCTTTTTTTGCCCATGCGGATAAGGCGGTCCAGTAGGCGTCCATAGCGGATGAGTTAAATGAAATGTTGTCAGAGGAAAACTCTTTGACGACATTAACGTTTAACTGAACCGTTCCGCGTTTTATGCTTTGACGCAAAAGGGAATCAATCTGACTTTCCAGCAGGCTGTAGCCATCAGAAATATGCAGAGACAGTTTAAAAAAACGATTGTTCACCGTTTTTATTTCAACATGAACTCTAATTCCGTCTTGATTCTTTTGGGATTCGCCGAATCCCGTCATGCTCAATAACATATATATATTCTCGAAATTTTTGGGGAGATTTAACCCCAAGCATAATACAATATATAACTGTTTTCCTTTGAGCGTAATCTCAATGGAAAACAGTTATATGTTGTTCAGATTAACCGAGCGCCAACTTATTTCTCAGCAGCGGCTTCGGGAGCGGGTTGTTCAGCCGGAGTTTCCGGAGCGGCTTCAGGAGCAGGTTCAGCCGGAGTTTCCGGAGCGGCTTCAGGAGCAGGCTGTTCAGCCGGAGTTTCCGGAGCGGCTTCAGGAGCAGGCTGTTCAGCCGGAGTTTC
>JAZRTH010000051.1:0-3244 GCA_045651945.1 Thermoguttaceae bacterium | reverse complement strand
TGCGGAATTCGGAATTACGCTTCGCGGCGATCCGAACGTCTTGAGTTAAAATATCTTAGATGGCGAGCCGTCAAGAAGGACTCCGAGGGCGGAGTCCATCCGGGGGAGGTTTTCGGCTTCGTCAATTTGGTATGCACACCTCTCGGCTTTTTCTTTTGCGGCAGAGGACTGCCGCGATCCGGGTACGCTGAGCGTTTCGGCGGGGCTGAGAGACTTTTGCGGGCGATACGCCTGCGAACCGGGCTGAACCATGTGCAATCGGTCATACGCCCGGGAACTGACGTTCCCGGCTCGCCTTCGCTTTGCGTAATTGCTCATTGCTAATTGACAATTGCTAATTGCGCCTCGCCCTGCCCTGCTCCTTCCATTTATTTGAGATTCTAGTATAATATTCAGCGTGGAGAGCGTCTGTACGGTATTCGGACGCTCTCCCCTGACCTCTAACAAGACGGAATATTATGCTTAAGAATTGCTGCACAATTATATCTTTGGGCTGCGCCAAGAACCTGGTCGACAGCGAACAGATGCTCGGGAAGCTGGAACAGGCGGGGTATCCGATTACTCACGACCTCGATGAGGCGGACGTGATTATTGTCAACACGTGTGGGTTTCTGGCGTCGTCGCGAAAGGAATCGTACGATACGATTGACGAAGCGCTGACCCGCAAACGCAACCGTCAGGCGAAACACGTTATTGTTGCTGGTTGCCTCGTTCAGACCGATAAAGAGGTTGTGCTGGAAACCTGCAAAGACGTCGATATTATTCTGGACGTCTTTTCCCGCGAGGCGATTCTGGAAGCGTTGGAACGTCTGGACGCTGACCCGAAAAACGCATCTCAGATGAAGCTGCCGATGTTCTACGAGAACTATCAGCCGGAAACGCTGCCGGCGGACGAAACGCGTCACGCCTTGACGCCTGACCACGTCGCGTTTATGAAAATTGCCGAGGGGTGCAATCGGACGTGTTCGTTTTGCCTCATTCCGAAAATTCGCGGGCAGTATATCAGCAAGCCGATTGAACAGTGCGTTGAGGAAGCAAAACGTCTGGCGGATTCCGGCGTTAAAGAGCTGGTCTTGCTGGCTCAGGACACGTCTTATTACGGAGCGGACTTGTACGGGAAACCGCAGCTGGCGCAGTTGCTGCAACAGTTGGATAAAATCGAGAATCTGAACTGGATTCGGCTGATGTACCTCTATCCGCTGGCGGTTGACGATTATTTAATCGACACGATTGCCGGGGCGCAGCGCGTCTTGCCGTATATCGACATGCCCTTGCAGCATATCGACAACGAGGTTCTTCGGCTGATGCATCGCGGCGTTTCGGGCGACAAAACCCGCGCTCTGCTGGATAAAATGCGCCGTAAAATTGACGGTCTGGTTTTGAGAACGACGTTTATTTCCGGATTCCCGGGCGAGACGAAGTCGGCTCATAAGAGTTTGGTTAAGTTCCTTAAACAGCAACGGATTAATCACGTTGGCGTGTTTGAATTTTCGCCTGAACTGGGAACCGAGGCGGCGCAGCTGCCGGATCAGGTGGACGAAAAGACGATTCACGAACGCTCTCAGGAATTGATGGACGTTCAGGCGGAAATCAATGTCCAAAACAACGAGGAGATCATCGGGAACGTTGTCGAATGCGTTCTGGATTACGAGCTGGAAGATTCGCCTGGCGTGTTTATTGGTCGAACCTGGATGGACGCTCCGGACGTTGACGGGGTTGTCTATGTTACCTATCCTCAAGAAGATACGGAAGGTCCGAAGAAACGTCCGCTCAAAGAAGGGCAGTTCCTCAACGTCAACATTGTTGACCAGGAAGAGTACGACCTGATTGGGATTCCAGACTGAGCAAGAGGCGTAATTTGATGAAAAGATAAAATTTATGAGTTAAATGGAATGTTTTTCAACATTTTGTTTTGATTTTTAAATAATTTTCCAAATTCCTATTGCTTTGATTTTATTAAATGTTATAATATGATAAATGAGTAATTTGAATTTTGCCATCATCCTCTGAGTTGTTTTTATCTTTTTTTAGATAATTCAATCGGAGGTGCAGCGGAATTTACGCTAGAATTATTTCATACGTTTTTCCGAGTTTGGCGTTAACATCTATCCCTATTATTGGAGCATTCAGTGATCCGACACAATTCCCTTTTCGCTAGTTTGTGCTTATTATGCACATTGACATTTAGCTCAGCGGCATTTGCCCAAATAGACATGAGCGTTCCTATGGATCGCTTTTTCCCGTACTATACGGCGCAATTTACGTCCATTCCCGACATTGATCGTTTTTCAACTCAGTTTGATAAAACCGATTTGGGCATTCTTGCCGCTCAACCCAATATGAAGCCGTTCCGTGAATCCTTTACCGATCAGGTTTCAAACGGTCCCCTTAAAGAACGACTTGGCATAACGCTTAACGATTTACGGAACGTTGCCAATGGCGAAGTCGCTTTTGGGACAATCTATCCCAATAAAGAACTTCTGGCTGTTGCTTTGATGGCTAATATTTCCAACCATGCGGCAGAAGCCAACCAGTTGGTTAATAAAGTCAGCCTCAATGTTCAGCAGAAAAAAGGACGCGTCGTTCGCAACCAGGTTGGAACGGCTTTGTTCGTTCAGCTGGATTATGTTGATGAAGACGGAATTAATCAGAAAAGAGTATACATAATCGACGGCGACCTTATGGTTGTTTGCGATAACCTGATGATTGCCAAGGTGTTATGGCAGAAGGCGTCCAACAATCCGGCAGTTGCGTCAGTTAAGCCGATTGCCGCCAGCGCTTATTATCAAACGATCAAACGACGTTCATCAGATAATCACGAAGCGTTCAGTTTTGTTCAAATCGATCGATATGCAGAGGCTTCTCAGCTTTTGGACGACAAGTATTCTCCCGGTAAGCTTTCCAGCAAAAGCCCGGTCGAGGGGTTGAAGAAATCCGGTCTTATCGGATTCCGCGCTTCTGGCGGTTCTCTTCAGTTTAAGCCGGCTGCCGGATTCAATCAGTTTATCAAGGGTTTTGTATACGCTCCCAAACCGTGGCAAGACTCCATGAACATGTTCCAGCTGACTAACGTTCCGTGTCCGGAACCGCCCGCTTGGGTTAGTACCGATGTTTCAACGTTCACATCCGTTCAGGGAGATGCAGAAATCGTGTTTGACAACATTGGTCCGTTTTTCGACACTTATCGCGGGGAAGGCGAACAAGGCGTCTGGGCAGACGTCGTTGAAGGCTTGGAACAGGATCC
>JAZRTH010000050.1:0-3347 GCA_045651945.1 Thermoguttaceae bacterium | reverse complement strand
CAACGTTGACTGCGAAAACTTCGTCAGCAAACTGATTGTTGAATCCACGCATCGGAATACGCTGAACGGTCGGAAGCATACCGCCTTCCCACGTTCCCTTGTCGTGATGACCTGAACGAGATCCATCGCCCTTGGCGCCGCGGCCAGCGTAACGGCCAATGCCGGAACCGGTTCCGCGACCAACGCGTTTGCGGGACTTGTTTTTACTAATGCCTTTATTTACTTCTGTGATATTCATTACAACGATACTCCTCGAAGACGTTCAACTTCTTGCTTGGAACGAACGCTCTGCAAACCGGCAATCGCCGCTTTGACGAGGTTCATTGCGTTACTTGTACCATAACTTTTGGTAAGAATGTCGTGGATGCCAGCAGCTTCGCAAACCGCGCGGACTGCAGCTCCTGCAATAATACCAGTACCAGGACGGGCGGGAACCATAACGACTTTCGCCGAGCCGAATTCTCCAATTACCTGATGCGGAATGGTCGTCCCGTCAAGGGAGATGTCAACCAAACTGCGAGTTCCGTCTTTGGTCGCCTTATCAACAGCGGGGGGAACTTCATTGGCTTTGCCGTAACCCCAACCAACTTTACCTTTGCCGTCGCCAACAACTACCATAGCCGCAAAGCTGTAGCGTTTACCGCCCTTGACTACGTTTGAGCACCGACGGACGCAGACTGTTTTTGATTCCAGTTCGTTTTGATGTTCTGAAGACATGCTATTTCGCCTATTTCTAAATGGTTATGATTCGATTGAGGTTATTTTTTAGCTCCTTTGGCTTTAGCAGCTTTGGCTTCCGCTTTCGCGGCTTTCTTCGCTGCGCCAGACTGAGCGGCAACTTTCTTGGGAGCGTTTTCGCCTTTGGCGCCAAGGTTCAAACCTGCGTCGCGAGCGGCGTCTGCCAAAGCAGCCAAACGTCCGTGATACTTGTATCCACGACGATCAAAAGCAGCTTCTTTAACGCCAGCCGCCAATGCGCGTTCTGCAATCGCCTTGCCAACAAGAGCCGCAGCAGCGCAGTTGCCGCCGTAAACGCCGTCGCCGCAAATCGACTTGTCTTGCGTTGATGCGCTGGCAATTGTCGTATGCGTATTATCGTCAATAAGTTGTACGTAAATGTGTTTCAAACTGCGAAAAACGCACAAACGGGGACGAGACGAAACCGACTTAATGTGGTTACTGACTCTGAACGTTCGTCGTTTACGTACAATTCCTTTAGCTTTGCAATGTTCCACAATTATACCTTTTCTTTCAATCCGAGGCAAGCCCGAATTATAAACGTTTGATTGATTCCATACAATCTGATTTTATTTTACCGTCTTTTACGTTTTTGGGAATGACCCCCACAAGACTAAAAGACGATAAATTTATTGACTTTTTATCCTATCCTGATCCGGATAGAGTTAAAAGGCTTTATTTACCAACGTTCTTGCGTTCCTTACGGCGAACCTGTTCGTTTTCATAACGAATGCCTTTGCCCAGATAGGGTTCCGGCTTGCGAATCGCTCGAACGGACGCGGCGAAGTTGGTTACGCGCTGCTTGTCAATGCCCTGAATAACAATCGCTTGCTGGTTGGGGCATGTAACCTTCAGATCAGCCGGGATTTCAACATGAATTTCGTTGGCAAATCCGACGCGCAGCTGAAGCTGAGTTCCCTGGACGGCGGCAATGTAACCGGTTCCAACCAGCTGGAGCTTGCGTTCGTATCCATTGGATACGCCAATAACATTGTTCGCCAACAGAGCGCGGGTAAGACCAAAGAACGCGCGAGTCTGGCGATCTTCAGCCGAAATGCTCACTTTGAGAGAATTGTCTTCAAAGACAACGTCAACCTTCGGAGGAACGGTCAACGACAACTTGCCTTTCGGACCTTCAAGTTCAACGATCCCGTTTTCAATTTTTACCTTAACTCCGGCAGGAATCTCGACGGGCTTCTTTCCAATACGTGACATGGATTATCCTTTTGACATAAAAAATTAAACAACATGAGGTTTTCTGCCTATCCCTCAATATTGCGACTTTCCGAACGCGGCGCCCAAACGAACGCCGCTTTCCGAAAAATCAGATTACCAAATTTCGCACAAAACTTCGCCGCCAATATTCTTTTGGCGAGCGACGCGATCGCTGACGACGCCGCTTGAGCTGCTGATGACGGTAATTCCCAAACCGTTCAAAACCGGCTTGAGTTCCGATGAAGAGCTGTAAACGCGGCGGCCCGGCTTGCTGAGCCGTTTAATGTGACGAATAACTTTTTCGCCATTCTGGCCATATTTAAGCGTCAAACGAAGCGTATTGCAAGGCTGGGCTTCAATAACTTCCCAGTCCCAAATGTATCCTTCACTCTTGAGGACGTCTGCAATACCTTTTTTAATATTTGAGTACGGCAAATCGACGTGAGATCGTTCTACGCGCACTGCATTGCGGATACGAGTTAACATATCAGCGATGGGGTCGGTCATCATAGTATTTTATCCCTTTACCAGCTTGCCTTTTTAACACCAGGAATCAAACCCTGATCCGCCAACTTGCGGAAACAGATACGACATAATCCAAACTTGCGATAAACCGCGCGCGGACGACCGCAAAGCTTACAGCGACTTTCTTTGCGCGTCATGAACTTCGGCGTGCGATTCGCTTTTGCTATTTTCGACTTACTAGCCATTCTTTGATTCCTTATTTCTTGTTATCTGTTTTATAAGGCATTCCGAACAATTTCAACAGCAAACGAGCTTCTTCGTCGCTGGGAACGTTCGTTACCATGGTGATGTTTAAACCTTGCGGACGGACGAATTTATCTGGATTCAACTCCGGGAATACCAACTGTTCGGTAAGACCCAGGTTGTAGTTGCCGCGACCGTCAAAACCGCTGGGGTTAAGACCGCGGAAGTCGCGAACTCGAGGAATCGCGTACGAAATCAAACGATCCAGAAATTCGTACATACGAGCGCCGCGGAGCGTTACCTTGCAGCCAATAGCCTGACCTTCACGAAGATGGAAGTTGGCAATTGACTTTTTAGCAAGCGTAACAACCGGCTTCTGACCGGTGATGAGGCTCATCGCTTCGACCGCTTCTTCAAGGTGTTTCTTTTCGTTAATCGCGCTTCCAACGCCCATGTTGACTACGATCTTTTCCAGTTTCGGAATCGACATCGGGTTTTCGCGTCCTAACTGCTTTTTCAGTTCAGGAACGATTTCCTGCTTGTACTTTGTTAATAAACGGGGTTCCATTTTATTCCTTCGGTTGGAGTTCTATGCCAATCCGGGCGCCGAACGTCGTTAAGCGCCGTATTGTAAACTATTTGTCTGCTTTAGCTTTAGCGCCTTTGACCGTCTGAACAGTCGCATT